>CAIRNL010000818.1 GCA_903879975.1 uncultured Chloroflexota bacterium
GCCTTTGCGCCGGTAGGTACGCAGGCCAATGTCAAGACACTGGAGCCGCGCGACTTGCATGCGGCCGGCGCCGGGTTGATCCTGGCCAACACCTATCATCTTTATCTGCGGCCTGGCCATGAACTGATCGCCCGCTTCGGCAGTCTTCATTCGTTCATGCAGTGGGATGGCCCAATCCTGACCGATTCGGGTGGCTACCAGGTGTTCAGCCTGGCGGGCAGTCGCAAGCTCAACGACGACGGCGTGATCTTCCGCAGCCACATTGACGGCAGTCGCCACTTCTTCACGCCGGAGAAGGTCATGGAGATCGAACAGGCGCTGGGACCGGATATTGCTATGGTGCTCGATGAGTGCCCGCCACCCACCGATCGCGTCTACAACGCAGAGGCATTGGATCGCACCCACCGTTGGGCCGAACGCTGCAGGGCAGCGCACACGCGGGTCGACCAGGCGCTCTTTGGCATTGTCCAGGGTGGCATTTTCGAGGACTTGCGCCTGCACAGCGCAGCCTTTCTCGCCACGCTTGACTTTCCCGGCTATGCCATCGGCGGACTGGCAGTAGGCGAAACCAAGGAAGAAATGTATGCGACCCTGGATTTCACCTGCCCGGCAATGCCGGTGCATCGCCCGCGCTACCTGATGGGCGTCGGTGCGCCGGAGGATATCGTGGAGGCAGTGGCGCGCGGAGTCGATTTGTTTGACTGTGTGTTGCCGACGCGTATTGCGCGCAACGGTCAACTGCTCACGCCTGATGGCCGGCTCAACATGCGCAACGCCATCCATGCCGAGGATCACCGCCCCGTCCAGGAAGATTGCGCCTGCTATACCTGCCGCACCTTCAGTCGCGCCTATCTGCGCCATCTGTACAAGGCCGGTGAGATCAGCGCACTTCGTCTGGGGACAATTCATAACGTCCATTTTATGCTCGAACTCATGCGCCAGATTCGCGCCGCGATCCGGCGCGGCGATTTTGCCGCGTTTCGTACGCGTTTTTTGGATCGCTACCGCATCACCGACCAGGTGACGCGCCATGCACAGCGCGAACTTCGCGCCGCTGCGCGCAAGGGATAAGCGCCGCCAGCCACGCCGTCCGTACAGCACCGAGGAGCCATCACGTCAATGGAAATTATGCAGGCCATTATTCTTGGGATCGTGCAGGGCGCGACCGAATTCATCCCCGTCAGCAGCAGCGGCCATCTGGTCATTGTGCCGTGGTTGCTAGGCTGGGAGAAGCCGTCGCTCCTCTTCGACACGATGTTGCACTGGGGAACGTTGGTCGCCATCTTCATTGTTTTCTGGCGCGATTTCCTGGTTCTGATCCGCGCCGGGTTCTCCAGTCTGCGGCGCCGTTCGCTTGCGGACCCCAACGCGCGGCTAGCCTGGTTCATCATCGTGGGGACGATTCCAGCGGTCGTCGTCGGCCTTCTCTTTGACGACTTTTTGGAGTCCATGTTTCTCAACCCGCAGGCGGTCGGCTTCTTCTTGTTGATAACCGCTGGGCTGCTGGCCGGCAGCGAACAACTGATCAGACGCAGCCTGGCTGCGCGCGAACTCGACCAGATGAAGTGGCGCGATGCGATTGTGATCGGTGTGGTGCAGTCCTTCGCTCTCCTGCCGGGGATCAGCCGCAGCGGCAGCACGATTGCTGCGGGGCTGGGGTGTGGCATCCGCCGCGACCTGGCGGCGCGCTTCAGCTTTTTGCTCGGCACGCCAGCTATTCTGGGTGCTGGCCTGCTGCAGCTGGTGAAAAGCATCGGTGAGGACGCCGTCTTGCTCTCCAGCAGTTTTGTCCCTACAGTGGCTGGGTTTATCGCTGCGGCTGTTGTCGGTGTCCTGGCGATTCGTTTTCTGCTGTACTATTTGCGCAACCGCACGCTCTACATCTTCAGTATGTACTGCCTCATCGTCGGTTTGCTGACGATCATGCGCTCGTTCGTCTGGTGAAAGCGCTCTGCCTGGCCCTGCTCGTCGGCCTGCTCGCCCTGATGACCTCGGGCTGCGAGGGTGCTGCCGTCGCCACACCACCGCCGACAACGATCACGATTGGTGGCTCGTCAGCCATGGGACCTGTGCTCAGGGCATTGACTGCAGAGTATTCGCACCAGCACCCCAACGTACTCTTTGTCTTGCGAGGGGGCGGCAGCACACTCGGCGAGGAGGCAATCCGCAGCCAACGCTACGACATTGTCGCCAGCACCCTCTTTCCGCCCGATCCTGCGGCAGGCCGCCCGGCGCCGCCTGGCGACGAGTACCTGGTGCGCACCCCGATCGGGATCAATGGCGTTGCCGTCATCGTTCATCCGAGCAACAACGTAGAGGAACTGTCGCTGGTGCAACTGCGCGATCTCTATGCGGGCAGTGTCCTTGACTGGCAGTCGCTGGGCAGTGAGGTCGGTGCAGTGGTGCTCGTCAGCCGCGAAGACGGCAGCGGCGCACGCCTGCTCTTCGAGGAGCGTGTCATGGGCGACGAGCGCGTGTCGCTCACGGCTGTAGTCATGCCGACGAGCGAAGATGTGGTGGACTTCGTCGCCAAGAATCCTGCTGCGCTGGCCTATGTCTCGCGATCGCATGTCATCGACTGGCTGCCCGGCGAGGAGGTGGCTGTCGCCAGGCAAGGCGATGGGGCGCGCTCCGCATCGGTTAAGGTACTGCGGGTTGAGGGGCACTACCCGACGCGTGCGGCGATTGCCGGCCAGGAGTATGCCCTGACGCAGCCGCTCTACCTGATCACCTACGGCGCGCCTGCTGGCCGCATCCGCCAGTTCATCGACTTCGTGCTCAGTCCGGCCGGACAGGCGATCGTCGAACGTTACCATGCACCGATTCGCTGACGGGACGGCGATCCTCGGTTGTTGTGGTGTCGCCGCCGGGCAGGAACCGGTTGCAGAGTGAAATTCGCTCCCGTTGTGATGCGAGAGTGCATCGATAAGCAAGAATCAGGATAGCGTGTATGGTACCGGAAGCTGGCGGCCAATTGAACTGGTTTATCTTCGGCCTGGGGATGTTGATCGTCGTTTCTCTGGCTTTGAATATCGCCATCCTCGTCTATGCCTGGCGGATTCGGACACAGGTGGCTGAGCTGCGCACAACGGTCACGGGCATGCTCGCCCGTGCGATCGGTGACTTGCACGGCTTCGAGAAACTGATCCTGCATTTCACAGTCAGAGTGGACGACAGTCTGCCTGTGCGCTCCATGCTGCCGGTGCGGGACACCTTGCTGATTGGGTTCAAGACCCAGGTGCCCGTGCGCCAAACTGTCACCTTGGATGTCATGGTCAACACACCGCTGCTCAATACCAAGCTGCCCGTCAGCGTCATGGTGCCGCTGGAGATAGATGTGCCTATCGACCTCAAGGCACCGGTCGAGGTGAATTCTGATATTCCCGTTCAGATGGATATCCCCGTGACGCTGGATGTGCCGGTCGCCATTGACCTGGCACAGACGGAACTGGGGAACTTCATCGAGCAGGTGCGCAGTGGGCTGACTGCGCTCAAGGCGTTGCTCGACACCCCGCATCTGCGTCTCTGAGCGAAATGCTGCGCCCTGGGCATCCCACCAAGACGCAAGGGATTCTCCTTCTGACCTGCGCAGTGCTGGCGGAGGCCGCAGCAGTGCTGCGGTTGGCGTTCCTCAGCGTGGGCGCGATGTGGCGGGGCGCGCGCGTTGCTGTGCCCAGGCTCGCAGCATCTCCAATTCCTCACTCATCATTGTGCTCAATGCCACCGTTTCGCCCAACACGCTGAGCAGATCGCCCATGGCCAGGGGGCGGCCGGCATCGAACGCCTCGTAGAGGCCGGCAACCACTGCCTGTTCAATTTCGGCACCCGACAGGCGATCGGAGTGAATCGCCAATCTGTCGAGATCAAACTGCGCCGGCTCGCGGTTGCGCTTGGCCAGGTGAATGCGCCAGATCTCGCGGCGCTCGTCCATGTTGGGCAGATCGACGAAGAAGATCTCGTCGAATCGTCCTTTGCGCACCAGCTCCGGCGGTAGTCCCGTGATGTCATTGGCCGTGGCGACGACGAAGACTGGCTTCTGCTTCTCCTGCAGCCAGGTGATGAAGCTGCCGAAGACGCGCGCGGTGGTGCCGGCATCGCTGACGTTGCTCGATCCAACACCCCGCAAAGCCCTTCTCGATCTCGTCGACCCACAGAATGGCCGGCGCAATGCTCTCGGCGGTCTTGATGGCCTGGCGCAGATTTTCCTCGCTCGATCCGACGAGCGAAGCGAAGAGTCGGCCGGCGTCGAGGCGCAGCAGCGGCAGCCGCCACATGCTTGCTACGGAGCGCGCGATCAGTGACTTGCCGCATCCCTGCACCCC
>CAIRNL010000819.1 GCA_903879975.1 uncultured Chloroflexota bacterium
CATGGGACGATCTGTTCGATGCGCTGTACGCGGTGGGATTCGACGGGCCGCTGACGATGGAGGCGTACAACTCATCTATCGACGGCGGGGACTTTGCCTACGCACGCGGCATGTTCCACGACGTCTGTCGCGACGGTGCGGCTTTTGTGCGCGAGGGATTGGCGTTTCTGCGGCCGCATGTTGTGCGGCGGTGGGGGAGGGGAGAGTAGGAGACCGGAGAACGCATCGGACGCCGGTGCTGCGACCTCTGCACCGGCGTCCCGATCTTGCCCGATCACTGTGCGGCGCGGCGGTAGCGCATGTAGACGACGCCAGTCGACAGCGCGTCCGTCTCGACCAGCGTCAGGTTGATGCGCTTGCCGGCCGGGAAGATGCGTTTGCCGCCGCCCAGCACCAGTGGGTAGACGTGCAGCCGGTACTCGTCGATCAGGTCATGCTCCGCCAGCGCTTGGATGAGCACACTGCTGCCGTCGATGAGGAGGTCCTTGCCCGGCTCCTGCTTGAGCGCGGTCACCGCTGCGATGACGTTGTCGGAAATCAACGTCGAGTTGCGCCAGAGCGACGCCGAACTCAGCGTTGTCGACACCACGTACTTCGGCATGGCGTTCATGGCATCGGCGAAGGGGTCGCCGGCCATGGCTTCGAATGCGGTGCCGTGGATCTGCCAGGTCTTGCGGCCGAGCAGGAACGCGCCGGTCGTGACCATGGTCTGGCCGAAGCGCTCGCCGATCGCATCGTCCCAGTAGGGCAGCGTCCAACTGCCATGCTGGAAGCCGCCGTCGGTGTCCTCGTCGACGCCGCCGGGCGCCTGGATAACGCCGTCGAGCGTGATGAATTCGTGCACGACGATCGTGCGCATGGTTCGCCTCCTTGTGTGTGGAACGGCCAATGTCGCCTGTGACGCACGTTAGTCTGCGTGGGCGAACATTGTAGTTGGATTCATCGGTTTCTGCATCTGCCGGTCATTTCACGTCGAGGCGCACGTGCACGGCGTCGCCTTCGTCCAGCCCCTCGGCTTTGCGCACGCTCATCTTGATGGGCAGGATGTAGCGGCCATCCTTGGGGAAGAGCGACGTCTTCCAGGTACTCTTGCCGATGTGGGCGACGACCGGGATCATGCCCCAGCCGTAGGTCACAGAGCGGGAGACGGCGCGCAGGTCCTCGCACTGCGGCTCCGGCACGGTGACGAAGTACCAGGGTGCCGGTCCCCTCCAGAACCAGATGTCACCGCGGAAGCCGATGGCCATGCTCATGATCGTCTTCCCTCTGTGAGTTCCGTGAAATGGTGAGTCTTTGCATTCTACTGCGCCGGCGCCAGCAGCGTTTGCACTGCGTCTTCGAGGCGGCGCAGGTCGGCTTCGCTGTTGTAGCCCTGTACAGAGATGCGCAGGAAGTGGCGTCCCTGCCAGTTGGGAGACGGCACCTCGATGGCGTAGTCGTCGTATAGACGTTCTTTGAACGCAGCCAGGTCGGGCTGCGGCGGCAGCGGGGCAACGGCCATCTGCGCGTAGCCGTCGGGCCGCGTATATGCCGGCACCATGCCAGTGATGGCGGCCAGGCGTGCCAGCGAGGCTGTGAGCAGGGCATGGCAGTCACGGCGCACGGCCGGCCAGTCGTGTGTCGCTTGGAAGGCGATGGCGGCCGGCACGCTGAGAAAGGATGAGAGGTCGTCGGTGCCCTGCCATTGCAGCGCGCTGATGAAGTCACTCTCTTCGAAGTGGCCGCGTTCAGGGCCGGACCCCCAACTGGTCACCAGTGGCTCGATGGCAGGCTGCAGTTCCGGGTGTACCCACAGAAAGCCCGCCCCTTTGGGCGCGCAGAGCCACTTGTGCAAGTTGCCGGCATAGACGTCGGCGGTGAGGGCGGCCAGGTCCACATCAATCTGGCCAGGGGCATGCGCGCCGTCGATGACCGTGAGGATGCCATGGGCCCGCGCTCGCGCGCAGAGTTCGGCCACCGGCAGGATCTGTGCGGTGGGCGAGGTAATGTGGCTGAGGTAGAGGACGCGTGTCGCCGGGGTGACGCCCTGCCACAGTTCGTCGATCAGGGTGGCGGGGTTGGCACTGGGCAGTGTGAGCGGCTGGCGCACATAGCGCGCGCTGCGCCGGCTACACGCCGCCTCCCAGGCGTTGGAGCATGCACCGTATTCTTGGTCGGTGGTAAGCACTTCGTCGCCGGGCTGGAGGTTGAGCGAGCGCGCCACGACGTTGACAGCGAAGGTAGCGTTGTGCACGAAGACAAGATCTTCGGGCCGGGCATTGACGTAGGCTCCCAGCACCTCGCGTGCTGTGCGCAGCGCGGGCGTCGCCTCACGGCTGAAGAAGCGCACCGGTTGGCGCTCCAGGCGCCGCTGCCACTCCTGGTAGACCTCAAAGACAGGCAGTGGCGTTGCGCCAAAGGAGCCATGGTTGAGAAAGACAATATTGGGATCGAGCTGAAAAAAGGAACGCAGATTGTTCATAAACGCCTCAGCCATGCAGTCTATCACACCGCGCTTTTTCTGGCGACTGTGGTACACTGCGATGGCAACTTTGTATGCAACCCGGCAGGCCTGCGCAGCCTTGCCATTGATACCTATGGAGCGGACGCTTTGTTTGGCAGACTTTTCGGCAAGAAGCAGGAAGAGAAGACACAGGACGACATCAAGCTCGAGCAGAGCTTGCAGAAGACGCGCTCGGGCATCCTGGGACGTATCGGCTCGATCTTTCAGGAGAACGAGATTACGGACGAACTCTGGGAGCAACTGGAGGATGTGCTGATCATGGGCGACGTGGGGTCGACCACGACCCAGGAACTGCTGGGAGCCGCGCGCACACGCATTGAGCGCGAGAATATCAAAGCGGCACGCGATGCCTACATGGTGTTGAAGCAGGAGATGGTCAAGTTGCTCAGCACCGACGAGCCGCTGCACATCGAAGAGCCGCGCATCTTGACCGTGGTGCTCGTAGTGGGTGTCAATGGATCGGGCAAGACGACGACGATTGGCAAGATGGCTGCCTACTACAGACGCCGGGGTCTCAAGGTGGTGTTGGGGGCAGCGGACACCTTCCGTGCGGCAGCCATCGACCAGTTGAAAATTTGGGGTGAGCGGGCCGGCGTCGACGTCATCGCCCACGCGCCGGGGTCCGATCCTGGCGCCGTGATCTTCGATGCGATCCGCGCCAGCCAGGAGAGCCGCAAAGCCGACCTGCTGATTGTCGACACGGCGGGCCGCTTGCAGACCAAGTACAACCTCATGAAGGAGTTGGAGAAGGTGCGTGGGGTAGCCGGCAAGCAAGTGCACCGTGCGCCGCATGAGGTCTTGCTGGTGCTCGATGCCTCGACGGGGCAGAACGCCATCTCGCAGGCCAAGGCCTTCCGCGACACGGCTGGCGTCACCGGCATCGTGCTGACCAAGCTCGACGGCACGAGCAAGGGCGGTGCCGTACTCAGTATCAAGCGTGAGTTGGGCGTGCCGGTGCGCTTCGTCGGTACCGGGGAGAAGATGGATGACTTTGCCTACTTTGATCCGGTCTCGTTTGTCTCCGGCCTCGTTGGGGAGTAGCGTTCACCACGGCAAACGCTGAACCGCCAAGACGCCACAGCCACGTAGCGGCGCCAAGAGCGCTGCGAGAGAATTGGCCGTGACCTTCTATCTCGGCTTCGATCTGGGCAACGGGCGTGTGGGTACTGGGATTTGTACTGCAACGGTGGGAGACTGACTGCACTCTTTGGCCTGGCTATGGTACCATGCATGACTGGCCTCGTGTTACCGGCTGTGCGCAGTGGCTCTGGAGAGGCGCTGGCAGAGCCGATGTCGAGGCGCTGGCAGGATGGGTGGAACAAGTGGAGAACAGAGGATGAGTGAATTGGGAAGTCGTTTGAATCAGCTTGTGGAACGCGTCGATGCCATTCGGGGGCGTCTTTGACGTCCCGGCCAAGAGTGAACGGATCGGCGAACTGGAAGTGGCAATCCAGGCGCCCGACTTCTGGAACGACCAGCAGGTTGCGCAGAAGAGCATGCAGGAATTGAGTAGCCTGCGTGAGACAGTGGATGCGTGGGACACGATTCGGCGCCGCGCCCAGGATGCGCTCGACCTGTATACGATGGCGGAGGACGATCCCGATCTGCTCACTGAGCTGGAGGGCGAGGCCGCCGCTCTGGAGGCTGAGCTGGAACGCCGCGAGTTCGAGTTGGCGTTGAGCGGACCTCACGACGGCGACTCGGCGATTCTCAGCATCCACGCCGGGGCAGGAGGCACCGAAGCACAGGACTGGGCGCAGATGCTCCTGCGCATGTACCTGCGTTGGGCCGAGCGCCGCGGCTACAAGACCTATATTACCGACGAGACCGAGGGCGAAGAAGCTGGCATCAAAAGTGTGACGGTGGAAGTGGGTGGGCCAAACGCGTACGGGCTGCTCAAAGCCGAGAAGGGTGTGCACCGCCTGGTGCGCATCAGCCCCTTCGACTCGAATAGCCGGCGCCACACCAGCTTTGCCAAGGTGGAGGTTGTTCCCGTGTTGGAGGAAGACATCGAGATTCAGCTCGATCCCAAGGACATTGAGATCGAGGTCTTTTTGAGCAGCGGTGCAGGCGGCCAGAACGTACAGAAGAATCAGACAGCTGTGCGTATCCGTCACTTGCCCACAGGGATGATCGTCACCTCGCAGAATGAGCGCAGCCAAACGCAGAACCGCGAGATGGCGATGCGCGTGCTGCGTGGGCGTCTCTACGACATCGAGCAGGAGAAGCTGGCTGCAGAGAAGGCGCGGCTCAAGGGCAAGGTGGACGATGCCAATTTCGGCAGCCAGATCCGCAGCTACGTACTGCACCCCTATCAGATGGTCAAGGACCTGCGCACCGATGTGGAGACGGGCAACACGACGGCTGTACTCGACGGGGACATCGACCTGTTTATCGAGGCGTGGCTGAAGGAAAATCTGGTGGCTGGATAAGCTCGTAACTGCTCAGGCATAGAAGCCTGCTGAATTGCGGATGATGCGGTCATCCAACGCTGCATACCCGGTCTCTGTTTCCACCAAGGTGTCAAACGCATCTTCTAACCGTGTGCACTCGGCTGCGGTGGGTGCCTGTTTGTAGGCCAACAGGTCACGATAAAACCCCCAAGAGCGTTCCCCAAACGCAGCGAGTTCTGCCTGATGATGGGGC
>CAIRNL010000820.1 GCA_903879975.1 uncultured Chloroflexota bacterium
AGCAGCGTAAGCGCCGTCACGAGCGACAAAACCCAACGCAGGCGTTTGTTTGAGTTGGGGTCGGTCATGGTGAGATTGCAGGCAAGACTAGCTGTAGGATCGGGCGCGCTACAAACGAGCTTTGGCTGCTCCTGCCGCGAAACTTTGAACTGCACCCCATGGGCTCAGAGAGTTGCCGAACGATGCGACATAAGCTATATTCCTAGCGTTGTGTCCACGAACAATTGTTCGGACGAGGCTTGGCAGGCGTTCCTGCCGGAATTTTCGGGGCTGAGAGTGCGACTTGGCTCAAGGAAGTCAAGGAGTACTTCAGTGAATTTTGAACAATTTTCTCTCGATCCGCGTATCCACGCGGGCATCCAGGCGGCGGGCTACATAACGCCTACGCCCATTCAGCAACAGGCGATTCCCGTAGTCCTGCAAGGCCGCGACGTTCTGGGGCTGGCGCAAACCGGCACCGGCAAGACTGCGGCGTTTATGTTGCCGATCCTACAGCGGCTGACCCAGGGGGCGCTGCGCAAGGTGCGCGTGCTGATCGTTGCGCCGACGCGCGAACTGGCCGAGCAGATCGCCCAGACGAGCGTCACGCTGAGCCAGCGCATGAAGGTGAAGACGGTGACCATCTACGGCGGCGTAGGCAAGACGCCGCAGATCGAGGCCTTGCGCCGCGGCGCAGAGATCGTCGTCGCCTGCCCGGGCCGTCTGCTCGACCTGATTGGCGAAGGGCACATTGACCTCTCTACTGTAGAAGTTCTGGTGCTCGACGAGGCCGACCATATGTGTGATATGGGCTTTCTGCCCGACATTCGGCGCATCCTCAAGCACGTGCCGGCCCAACGGCAGACACTCTTCTTCTCGGCCACCATGCCCGACGAGATTCGCGCTTTGGCCAGCGACATGCTCACCGACCCGATCTCTGTACAGATCGGCATCATTGCACCGGCAGACACCGTCTCCCATGCGCTCTATCCAGTGCCGGACGGGCTCAAGTCGAAGCTGCTGCTGGCTATGCTTCAACAGATGCCCACCGAACGTGTGTTGATTTTTACGCGCACCAAGCGCCGTGCCCGCTCGCTGGCCGAGCTGCTTGATCAGCACGGCTATCGCGTGTCTGCGCTGCAGGGCAATATGGCGCAGAACCGTCGCCAGGAGGCGATCAACGGCTTCCGGAGCGGGCAGTACGACATCCTCGTCGCCACGGATATCGCTGCGCGCGGCATCGACGTGGCCTCGGTCTCGCACGTCATCAATTACGACATGCCCGACACTGTCGACGCCTACACACACCGCATTGGCCGCACCGGCCGCGCCCAACTGACTGGTGAGGCCTTCACCTTTCTGGAAGAAGATGAAGAGCCAATGGTGCGTGCGATTGAGAGGGTGCTCGGATGTCCGGTCGAACGTCGCCATGTGGCTGGCTTTGACTACTGTGGTAGCTTCGCCCAGCCTAGGGCGGCTCGGCCGGGAAGTACCCATACTCGGCCTCAGCCGCTGCGCAGCAGGAAACAGGAACCACAGCATCCGCCCGTGCACGCACGCGCGCCAGCGACAACAGAGCCTTCTCTCTCCGAGACCAAACCTGCCCGCTCGCGCCGTCGGCGCCCGTACGGACGCCGGCAGGGCACGCAGGCATAGGGGCACTCAACGCGCTCGGCCAGGGCAGACCATCTGACCAGTGCGACACTGGGTTGTTCTTGAAAATTGTCACACACAAACACAAAAAGAGCGAGATGACAGTTTTCAGAAGCTTTGGTACACTTCTAGCCTACCTTCATAAGTGGTTTCAATAGTTCGGTTACATGCGCACTTGCACCACAATGGCGAAGTTCCTTCGAGCTGTGCCCTGTACCCGAAGCGTGTATGTCATAGTTGGCTATCAGGCGTAAAGTGCAGTCGGTGTTCCAAATGGTTGGCCGGCACATCGATCTGGAGGGTAGAGAGGGCGGTGCAGGTCAGGCGTTCCCGGTTCGCTGCAACGAGCACTTTACTCCTGTACAACGACAACTTTTTGAAAAGGAAGATAAGGAGCAACGTATGAAGAACGGATCGAAGTGGTATCTGATCGTGGGGCTGCTGTTGGTGATGGCCCTCACGGCCAGCGCCTGTGTGGCGCCAGCGCCGACCGGCGGCGAAGCGGCGGTGGGCGGAGAGGCCACTGAAGCGCCGGCCCAGGAAGGTGGCTTCACGATCGGCGTCAGCAATACGCTGGTCGGCAATGGCTGGCGCGAGCAGATGATCTGCGCCATCAAGGCTGAAGCTACTGCGAGCGGGCTGGTCGACGAGGTCGTCGTCGTGAACCGCAATGGCGGCCCAACTGAGCAGATCGCCGACCTGGAAGGTCTCATTTCTCAGGGCGTCGATGCCATCATCCTCAACCCGACTGACCGGGAAGGGCTGAATGCCGTCATTGAGTCGGCCATTGCCCAGGGGATCGTCGTCGTCGCGGTGGATCAGGCCGTGACGGCCGAGGGCGCATACGTCGTGACGAACGACCAGACTGCCTATGGCCGCGTCGGCGCTGAATGGCTCTTCGAAACGCTGGGCGGCAAAGGGAAGATTGTAGAGATGCGCGGCATTGACGGCGTCCCTGCCGATACCGACCGCCATGCCGGTTTCCAGGAAGCCCTGGCCAAGTATCCGGATATTGAAGTGGTCGCCGAGACTTTCACGGGCTGGGACCCCTCTACCGGTGCACAGCAGGCGCTGGACCTGATCACCACGCAGGAAATTGACGGTATCTGGACGTCGGGCATCGACTATCCGGTCGTCGAGCAGTTCCAGGCTGCCAACGTTCCGTTTGTTCCGATTGTCGGCGCTGACAACAACGGCTTTGTCAAGCAACTGCTTGAGGTCGAGGGGCTCACGGGCGCTGCAGTGACCAATCCACCGGCAATCGGTGCGGTTGGGATGTCGATTGCGCTCGATGCACTGACGGGGCAGAACCCTGAGAAGGTCACACTGCTGACGCCGGAAGTCTTTGCCACGGGTAACACCGAGGGACTCCAGGGCCTGTATGCGCCTGACCAGCAGCCGGGCTGGAGCACCTACGTCAATATTGCGCCGTACACCAGCTACAGCGGCAGCGCCGACGTATC
>CAIRNL010000821.1 GCA_903879975.1 uncultured Chloroflexota bacterium
CCGGCACCGGAGATACGGGCAATTTGCAGCGCCATGACGCCGATGGTGCCGACACCCTGGATCACGACAGTGTCGCCAGGTTTGACGCGTGCGTTGACAGTCAGTGCCTGGGTGGCCACGCACGCCGGTTCAGTGAGTGCCGCGTGCTCGAACGAGACCCCGCGCGGGATGCGGTGCAAAATCGATGGACGCACGGCGACGTACTTCGTCATGGCGCCATCGACGAGATTGCCGTAGCCCTTGCGGCGCGGGCACATATGATAGGCGCCGGTCAGGCAGTAGGCACACTGGCCGCAGACGAATGCCGCCGTCTCCACGGCCACGCGCTCGCCGGCTGTCCAGCCCGCCACGTTCTCGCCCACGTCGACAATGGTGCCGGCCCATTCGTGTCCCAGGATGACCGGGCACTGGATGGTCCAGCTCTGATTTTCATGCCACAGGTGAATGTCGCTGCCGCACACACCGACCGCACCCACCTCTACCAACACTTGATCCGGGCTGATCGCAGGTTCAGCGACTTCCTGTACTGCCACATTGCCGGGCTGTCGCCCGTATTTCACAACTGCACGCATAGGCACCTTCGCATTCAGAAATTATGAGATGGAGAGATTGAAATAGCGGGCACGCATCCTTTTCAGGAAGTCGATAGACTCCTTCATCTCGCCCATGCCGTTCATGCCGTCCTCGATGCTGATCCAACCCTGGTAGTTGACTGACTGGAGGATGGCAAAAATGCGGTCGTAGTCGTTGAGTCCCTTCCCGGTGACGCCGTGTTTGAGCTTGGCAAAGTAGCCGATGGTGCCGTCGGTCTGGCGCAGTTCGTCGAGCGTCGCCCCCGGCTCCAGGTAGCGATCGCTGGCGTGCATCGTGACGACACGTTCTTTGACCCGCTCCAGCAACTCGATGGGATCGTCGCCCGCAACGATGGCGTTGGACGGATCATACTGCACTCCGAAGTGGGTAGAGTCGTTGATAGCACCGACAATTTCCAGGAAGACATCCATCTTCTGCGCGAACTCGGGCCACAGCCAGTAGCCGTCCTTGTAGTGATTTTCCATGGCCAGCACGACATCATATTCGCGGGCAACGGGCAGCAGCGCATGGATAGCCTCCACCACCCACTCGACGCCCTGGCTGCGCGACACTGTCGGGTAACGTTGCCCGCTGAGGATGCGACAGGCGGCGCGCGCGCCACCGAGACGCCGCGTCACGCGAATCATCTCCGCCTCGTGGTCGAGCGCACGCCGGCGGGCATCCGGGTCTGGGTTGGTGAAGTCGGGCGAGCAGCAGAGCATGGGCATGGCGCAGCCGGTGGCGGCGATCGCTTCGCCAATACTGTCGATATAGGTGTCGTCCAGGCTGGTAAAGAAGCCTTCGTACATCTCCAGTCCCTCCGCGCCGAGCGATTGCGACATCTCGATCCAGTCGAAGACGCTCATGGTGCGGTGCTGCGAAATTTCGTCCAGATAACACTTGGGAAAGGCGGCAATTTTCATGGGGCAGCCGATCTACTTCACTTTCTCACCAACGTTTTGTGAAACAAA
>CAIRNL010000822.1 GCA_903879975.1 uncultured Chloroflexota bacterium
AGGATCTGTTGAAACAGCTTGGGCGACATGAGCGGGCCGCCGCTGTAGGCCATATCTTCCCACATGCTGGCCGCCTCAGGGCGCACCCCAGCGCCAAGCACGTGCTCCAGCACCGTGATGACGACATCCGCCAGCGTCTCGACGATCTCCTCGAAGAGCGGCCGGTCATCGTACAGAATCTCCGATACCCGCTCCAGGCCGAACCAGTTGCGCACCACCCCGTAGAGCGAGCCGGCCTCGATGAAGAGTGGGAAGTCGCGGTCGGGGCGCGTCCATTCAGCCAGTTGCATCTCCCAGGCCGGTCCGCTCGGCAGGCGCAGCGGGTCGTCTAGGCGCAGGCGCGGTTTATAATGGGCTTCCCAGCTGTCACGGTCGACCAGCGTGTGGCGCAGGTGGCGCGGGATGGAACCGAGGAACTTGCCGCGCTGCACGATGACACCGTCACTCTGCTGGACAATCTCGCTCTCGCCCTCATCCACCAGTTGCAACTCCGGGAAAGGCGGCCATAGCCCCATAATACAGCCACAGGTGCGCCACTGCGGGTCCATCCCAAAAAACAGATCGGGGTTGGCGCCGGCAGGATAGCCCTGCTCCTGCCAGATGGGCAGCGTCTCGTCCCAAAAACCAAAATCCATGATCGGACAGCGGTCGCGCGGCTGGTAGTGCATGACTGCTGCATAGCGTTCGCGTGCGTTCATAGGGTAGTCGGTGTGTGAGTCTCTGTTCTCCGATCTCTGATTGCAGGAATCGAGATCGGAGACTGAAAGTTTGGAAAATTACGCTGCGGCAGCCATCAAGTGTCGAGCCAGATTCACGGCGCCAGCTGCATTGTCGCTGTACCCGTCGGCGCCGATCTCGTCAGCAAAATCCTGGGTCACCGGCGCGCCGCCGATCATGATCTTGACGCCCCTGCGCAATCCATCTGCCGTCAGACGGTCGATCATGCGCTTCATAGAGGGCAGGGTGGTGGTGAGCAGCGCCGACAGCGCAATGATCTGCGGCTGGTGCGTCACCACAGCGTCGGCCAGCTTGTCCGGGCTGACATCCGTGCCAATATCGACAATCTGAAAGCCGCCGCCCTCGAGCATGGTGGCGACCAGGTTCTTGCCGATGTCATGCAGATCACCCTGTACCGTGGCGACCACCACGCGCCCAGCCGACTCGACGGCCCTGCCCAGCAACAGGGGGCGGACGACCTCCATCGACGCCTTCATGGCCCGCGCCGCAATCAGCAGTTCTGGAACGAAACACTCATTGGCCTCAAAACGCGCACCGACTTCGTCCATCGCCGGAATCATGTAGTCAGTGAGCAGCAACTGGGCGTCCACCTCCGCAGCGATCGCCTCCCGCGCCACAGCGGCAGCTGCCTTGGCGTTGCCGTCGACAATGGCAAAGTACAGCTGGTCCAAGTCGAGATCAGGCATTGTATCCGCTCCTTTCTGGCAAAATTGGGATACGAAAACAGTATAGAACGGAAAAGCCAGTGTTTTCCCCCGTCTACAGACGGGTATTTCCTGAACAACCCGGATTTCGCACAGCGCTTCCGTGAAATCCTCTAATCCGCTGCATCCGTGATTTATAGTGGACCCAGAGATTTGGACAATCAAAACGGCTGAAATAAAGTCCTGAATTACCCTGCGCATGACCTCACCCTGTAGGGCAATTTGCACACGTAACTGGTTCATCCGCATTTTGTGTGAACGCTTGTGAGTCAGTGGGTGACGCATCATCACGGATGGGCTGAAACCCCAATTGCGAGACACCCCTGTCCTGTGCTAAACTACTGCCCAGTGGTGCTCTGCCCAAACCCGACCCTGGCATGGAATCATCCCGCCAGAAAGCATCGAAATTGAATCTCGACTGCAATGACTCCTACTGTGGCCGGCCCCGTGGCGCTTTCCCATCGACTGTGCGGAC
>CAIRNL010000823.1 GCA_903879975.1 uncultured Chloroflexota bacterium
AATATCTACCCTGGACATGAAGATGAATCCTTTTCAAATCATGGAGTGTGGTGCGTCTACCGCCACAGGTTCGTGGACGGGTAAACGCCACGCGCGGCAGCAGGACAGCTTGGCGCAGTGAAATTCAGTTGCCTCGGATAAATGAATTATAGGGGGAAGCGCGAAGCGTTGTCAAAAGCGTGTGCGAAGGAGAGGACGGCCGCCCGGCACGATCTGGTCAGACGCACGGAACGCCCTTCCATCGGCAATGAAGACGGCGGGTCCCGCTCGACCTATGGCAGGCGTTCGATGTTCGCTCCCAGCGCCCGCAATTTGACTTCGATATCTTGGTAGCCGCGATCGATTTGCTGTACGTTGCCGATGGTCGTGACGCCTTCGGCAGCTAGGGCGGCAAGCAGCAGGGCCATGCCGGCGCGGATGTCGGGGCTGGTGACTGGTTGCCCAGTCAGCCGACTCGGTCCGACGACCACCGCACGGTGCGGATCGCATAGGATAATCTGTGCACCCATCGCAATCAGCTTGTCAACAAAGAAGAGGCGGCTCTCATACATCTTCTCGTGGATGATGACCGTTCCTTGCGCCTGGGTGGCCGTCACTACGGCAATACTCATGAGATCGGGCGGGAAGGCTGGCCAAGGCGCATCGTCGATCTTGGGGACAGCACCACCAAAATCTGGTCGCACACGGAGCTCTTGGACCGCATCGATGACCAGCGTATACTGCTCCGCGCGCGGTGCATCGGGCTTCTCTTCCAGGTGCATGCGCACACCCAGCCGGTCGACGAAGACCATCTGCATCATGCGCAGATGGTCGGGCACGACACCGGCAATGCGCAGTTCGCCAGGCGTGATGGCGCCCAGGCCGATGTAGCTGCCAACCTCGACGAAATCAGGGCTGATGTACATTTCGGCGCCACGGAGGTGATCGTTGCCGTGGACGGTGAGTACATTGCTGCCGATCCCCTCGATACGGCAGCCCATCCTGACAAGCAGGTGACACAGGTCTTGAACGTGGGGCTCGCTGGCAGCGTTGCGCAGGACGGTCTTGCCCTGCGCAAGGGCTGCAGCCATGATGCCATTTTCCGTGGCGGTCACCGACGCTTCGTCCAGCAGGATATCACAGCCGCCTAGTCGTCCGTTGGCGCGCAGCTCGAATTTGCCGTTGTGCAGCAGGGAGCCGCCCAGCGCGGTCAATACCTGCAGGTGCGTGTCGATGCGCCGCCGGCCAATGTCATCGCCGCCTGCCGACGTATTGACCTGGAATTGGCCATGGCGCGCCAGGAGCGGCCCCATGAGGGTCAACGAGCCGCGAATCTGGCCGAATAGCTCCGGATCGGGAGCAGCAGTGCGCAGACCGCGCGCACAGAGCGTCACGGTGCTGCCAAATTCTGCAATCTCGACCCCCATGCCGTTGAGAATGCGCAGGAGGGTGTGCACGTCGCCAATGCGCGGCAGATTGTGAAGGGTGACCGGTTCGTCGGTCAGTAAGCAGGCCGCCAGCATGGGCAACGCCGCATTTTTGTTCCCAATCGGACGAATTGTGCCGCGTAACGGTCGGCCACCCTCGATGACAAATGAAGCCATGGTAATGATTCCTGGTCTGTATGTGATGGAACGTTGTTCTCTCTCGCCAGAACGCACCGCTGCGCACAACTGTTCCGCTGTGAGCTCAATGATTGTAGCGAATCTGCGTTCAAGAAGCGAAGCTGCCTATCGGTGGGGAACATCGTGGAGCCGTTGCAAAGCGGCAGCCGGGGGCAAATTCAGCGGTCGATTTCTCCGAACACACGTTCCATTCTGTTACCCCCGGAATTCGTTCATACGATTTTGTTGTGCTATACTTTCTCCGTTCGAGCACCGGTGTGTGACGGTTCGCAAATTTCGAGTGACGATGCATTCACACGTTTCTCGGCACCTGGAAAGCGGGCGTAGATTGGGCGTTATTGATTGCCTGTCAGCAGGATTTCGTTTTTTGCGGTGGCGGCTTGAATTGATTCTGGTTCCGGTCGCATTGGATTTGCTGCTGTGGCTGGCTCCACAGTTTACGATTGCTCCAATGACATCGGAAGTAGCTGCTTGGTATCGCTCGCTGGGCACGACCGATGGCCTGCCCGGCGATGCAGTAGCGATGACACAACAGGTGGCCGATAGTATCGACTCGTTGGGGCAGAGCTTCAATCTACTTTCGGCACTGGTGAGTACGACGCTGCTGCATGTGCCAAGTTTGCTGGTCGGTGGGTCGATGTCCTCGCCGCTCTCGCCGCTCTCGATGAGCACCCCTGCTGAGGCGGTCGCTTTTTGGATTGTCTTTAGCCTGCTGGGCCTGCTGCTTGGCGTGATCTATTTGGGCCTGCTGGCCCGACGACTGCCTATCGGCGGCATGTCAGGCATCTCCTTGCGACTGTTTGCCGGCGCAGTGATCCGGCAATGGCTGCAGATGATTGCCTTTGTGCTCATCGTACTCCTACTGCTGGTTGCTGTCTATATCCCCGTGAGTATCGGGGTGGCGCTCCTTGCACTTCTTAGCCCAGGTGTGGCGTCTTTCCTGGCGTTGGCATCGGGCGCTATTACGCTGGTGCTCTTCTTCTACCTATACTTTGCTACGGCCGCTATTGTTATGGATGGTCTCTCGGCACCGGCTGCCATCAGCCGGAGTGTGAATCTTGTGCGAACAAATTTTCTGCCAACACTTGGATTCGTGGCCGTGAGTACGCTCATCACGCTGGGCATTGCGCTACTTCTGATGCAACTGGCCAACTTGGCGTTGTGGATCGTGACGCCCGCCATCGTCATCAGCGCCTATATCGGCACTGGCCTGGCCATGGCCCTGCTTGTCTTCTATCGGACGCGCTACCTGGGCACCGAATCGAGCCTGGTCGCGTGAACCTGGTGCCGCGCTTCGATTTCTGTTTTGGAGGATGTTGTGTCGGAGAATAACAAGAAACCGCAGTTTGTCTACAATGCTGATCAGATTCAGGTGCTGGAAGGGCTTGAGGCCGTACGCCGACGCCCAGGCATGTATATCGGCGGCACCGATCAAAAGGCGCTGCACCACATGGTCTACGAGGTCGTGGATAACTCCATTGACGAGGCGATGCAGGGGCGCTGCAGCAGCATTCGCATCACGATCCACAGAGACGAAAGTATTTCGGTGGAGGACAACGGCGCAGGTATCCCGGTTGATATTCAGAAGCAGACAGGGCTGCCCGCTGTTACGGTCGTCATGACCAAGCTGCACGCTGGCGGCAAGTTCGGCGGTGGCGGCTATAAGGTTTCCGGTGGGTTGCACGGTGTTGGCGTCAGCGCAGTCAATGCCCTGAGCACCTGGATGGAGACCAAGGTCAAACGGAACGGCAACATCTATCGCCAGCGCTTCGAGCGCGGTGTGCCTGTGACCGACGTCGAGGTCATCGGCACTTGTGACCCGGATGACACCGGTACGATTCAGACTTTCCTGCGCGACGATACGATCTTTCAGGTGCTCGAGTATAACTACCACACGCTGGCAACTCGCTTTCGTGAGATGGCATTCCTGACGCGCGGCGTCGACATTACCTTCATGGACGAACGATCGGAATTGCCGCACGAGATGAACTTCTATTTTGAGGGTGGCGTCAAATCCTTTGTACGCTACCTCAACCGCAACCGGCAGGTCGCTAACGACCCAGTCTATATCGACATGGAAGTCGAGTCGACCCAGGTCGAAGCAGCCATCCAATACACCGATAGCTTTTCAGAGTCGGTGTTCGCCTTTGCCAACACGATCAATACGCCGGATGGCGGCACACACCTGACAGGCCTGCGGACGGCGGTGACGCGCATGGTCAACGACTACGCGCGCAAGCAAGGGCTGATCAAGGAGAAGGAAGAGAACTTCACGGGTGACGACACGCGCCAGGGCATGACCGCCATCGTCAGTGTCAAGGTGATGGAACCGCAGTTCGAAGGGCAGAATAAGCTCAAGCTGCTCAACAACGAGGTGCGCTATCATGTCGAGACGGCGGTGGCGGAGGCGATGGGACGTTGGATGGAGGAGAACCCGCGCGATGCCAAGGCGATCGTCGAGAAGTGCCGAACCGCTTACCGAGCCCGTGAGGCAGCTAAGAAGGCGCGCGACCTCGTTATCCGCAAGAGCGCGCTGGAAAGCCTGACGCTTCCGGGCAAGCTGGCCGACTGCTCCAGCCGCAATCCCGAGGAGTGCGAACTCTATATCGTCGAGGGCGACAGCGCCGGTGGTACGGCTAAACAGGGCCGTGATCGCCGCTTCCAGGCTATCCTGCCCCTGCGCGGCAAGATTCTTAATATCGAGAAAACGAGCTTGGATAAGGCGCTGGCCAACAAGGAGATTCAGGCACTCATCACCGCACTGGGCACCAACATCGGCGAAAACTTCGGCCTCTCTGGACTGCGTTATCACCGCATCATTCTCATGACCGATGCCGATGTCGACGGCGCACACATTCGCACGCTGCTGCTGACCTTTTTCTACCGCTACATGGAAGACCTGGTCGCTTCCGGCCACCTCTATATTGCCCAACCGCCGCTCTATCGCGTGACGGTCAATCGCAGCGAAAATGGCAGGAGCAAGCGCGTCAGCGAGTACGTGTACGACGACAAGGCGCTGGAGACCATGCGCAAGGAACTGGGCGATGCCAACGTCAAGGTCGACCAGCGCTATAAAGGTCTCGGCGAGATGAATGACGAGCAACTCTGGGTGACGACGATGAACCCGGCCAACCGCACGATCCTGCGCGTCAGCGTTGAGGATGCCGCTGAGGCCGACCGCACCTTCGACATGCTGATGGGCTCCAGCGTACCGCCGCGACGTCGCTTCATTCAAACACACGCGAACCAAGCTCGGCTAGACGTCTAGAACGGTCTCGCTGACGTTCAGATGCCTTTTATTCGGCAGGCACAAAGATTGCCTTGATCCCGCTGCGATCCTCAAAGGTGGCAAACCCCTTTTGCCATTCTGTCACCGGGAAGCTGTGTGTAATCAACGGCTCCGTCTGTACTTTGCCGGTTCGCATGAGTTCTAGCGCACGCTGCCACGACGGCGGCGTGCTGGCATTGCTGCCGGTTGCGGTCAATTCTTTGTAGACTAGTTGATCCAGATCCCACGCCACGGGCCGCCCAAAGAGCCCGATCTGTACATAGCGGCCATGGCGCCGGACGAGCGTGAGCAACTGCTGTGCAGCTGGCCCCGCGCCCGAGCACTCGTAGACCACGTCAGCGCCGAGACCCTCCTCAGTCATGCTACGCACGAGCGACGCTGCATCGCTGCGCTGTACGTTGAGGATGGCA
>CAIRNL010000824.1 GCA_903879975.1 uncultured Chloroflexota bacterium
ACCTTTGCCCGCCTCAACCGTGCTTTTCGGGCGGTGCTCAACGGCGCCCGGCTGATTGCCCTGCACAAGAAGCGGCACTGGCGCACCCCCGATGGCCTCTTCCTGGACGCTGGGCCGTTCGTCATGGCGCTGGAATATGCGGCCGAGACCAATGCGGTGGTCATCGGCAAGCCGAGCGAAGCCTATTTCGCAATGGTGCTCGCAGACCTGGGCCTGCCGCTCGATCGTGTTGCCATGATCGGCGATGATATCGAGATCGATGTGCGCGGCGCGCAGCGCATGGGCATCCAGGGCTGGCTGGTGAAGACGGGACGTTTCCGCAAAGAAGACCTGGGCCGCGGCATCTGGCCGGATCACGTGCTGGAGAGTATTGCGGTCCTGTTGGGGAATTGAGACGATGAGTACGACAAGAATCGACCTCTATGATACGACGCTGCGCGACGGCACGCAGGGCGAAGGCGTGTCGTTGAGCTGCGATGACAAGCTGCGCATTGCGCGCCGCCTGGACGAGTTCGGTATGGCCTACATCGAGGGCGGCTGGCCGGGCTCCAACCCCAAAGATATCGAGTTCTTTGACCGTGCGCAGACGGAGTTGTCGCTGCAGCACGCGCGGCTGGCGGCTTTTGGCTCGACCTGCAAGGCAGGTGTCGACCCGGCGCAGGACGAGCAGGTTCAGCTGTTGATCCGCGCCCACACGCCGGCTGTGACTATCTTCGGTAAGACCTGGGACCTGCACGTCACCGAGGTGTTGCGCACGACGCTCGACGAAAATCTGCGCATGATCGGCGAGACGGTGCGCCATCTCAAGCGCCACGGCAAGGAAGTCCTGTACGACGCGGAGCATTTTTTCGACGGCTACCGCGCCAATCCGGAGTATGCGCTGTCGACGTTGAAAGCAGCCATCCTCGGCGGCGCGGACAGCATTGTGCTGTGCGATACCAACGGGGGCAGCCTGCCCTGGCAGATCGGCGCAGCGGTGGACGTGGTCCTGCAGGAGGTCTTCGGCCAGGAGTCGCCCGCAGCCCCGCGCCCTGCGCCGCTCGCCCACATCACCCTGGGTATCCACGCCCACAACGACAGCGAGACGGGGGTTGCCAACACGTTGGAGGCGGTGCGCCACGGCTGTACCCAGGTGCAGGCCACGATCAACGGCTACGGCGAGCGGTGCGGCAACGCCAACATGGTCAGCATTATCCCAGACCTGCAGCTGAAGATGGGCTACGAGTGCGTGCCGGATGCGAATCTGCGCGAACTCGTCGACCTGAGCCGCTACGTCAGCGAGATGGCCAATCTCAACCCCGATACGCACCAGCCCTTTGTCGGCCAGAGTGCTTTCGCCCACAAGGGCGGCACGCATGTCAACGCCGTGGTCAAGTATGTGATGAGCTACCAGCACGTCGACCCTGCCCTCATCGGCAACGAGACGCGCGTGCTGGTCAGCGAGTTGAGCGGCAAGGACAACATCGCCAGCAAGCGCCGGGAGTTCGGCCTGGACGGGCTCAGCCGGGAAGAGGAGCGGCGCATCCTGCAGCAGATCAAGGAGCTGGAGAACGCCGGTTTCGCTTTCGAGAGCGCCGAGGCGAGCGTCGATCTGATGCTGCGCCGCGCACGCGCCGGCTACGAGGCGCCCTTCGAGATGATCGACTACACCACGGCTGTAGAGCATCGCGCCGGCCGCGGTATGTTCTCCGAGGCGACGGTCAAGGTGCGCGTCGGCGAGCACATTTTTCACGAAGTGGCCGAGGGCAACGGCCCCGTCAACGCGCTCAACCGTGCGTTGCGCAAGGCGATCCTGCCTTTCTATCCCCGCCTGCGCAACGTCCACCTCACCGACTACAAAGTGCGCATCCTGGACAGCGCCAGCGGCACCGCAGCGATGACGCGTGTGCTGATCGACTTCAGCGACGGCGACCGCCAATGGACGACCGTCGGCGCTTCGACCAATATCATCGAAGCAAGTTGGATCGCCCTGTCAGACTCCGTGGAGTACTATATTCTCACGGACGGCGAGCGCAACCAGGTCGAAATCACGGTCCCCGAGCGGATCGCCGGCGACGATTAGGCTGTCGCCGGCGGGGGGGAGGCCGCTTCTATCGGGGAGAAGACGGTGGTGAGCTGCTGGGTTTCGCCCGCTGCAATCGCACGCCTGCCCGCCTCGATGATCTCGACGATATGCCGCCCCTGCTCGCCGCTGGCACGGCAGGGCCGATCTTCGACGATGGCGTCGGCCAGTTCCATGATGTCGACGTAGAGATGCGGCTCTTCGATGCGCAGATGCTCCGGCGTCAGATACGGGCAGGCGGCGAGCGGGATGGTTTCTTCGCCGGGAAGGGTGCCCGCCCAAGCGCCGGCCGACCGGGTGCGGAAGCATAGCGGATAGCCGCTGGCTCCGTCGACTTCGCTGATTTCGAGCGAACCGTGGGTCCCGTAGATGCTCAGCCCACCCCACGGGTTCATCGATCCGCCGGTACAGTCTGCGCCGATCGCCACACCGATGGCGCCGCTGTGGAATTCGAGCAGCAGGGCGTTGTTGTCTTCGACCTCGATGGCAATCGTGCGCCCTTGCCAGCTGCGCTCGGGCATCAGCTGGTTGCCGATCCCGGTCACGCGGCGCAC
>CAIRNL010000825.1 GCA_903879975.1 uncultured Chloroflexota bacterium
CCAAACAGGTCGTTGAAGTGCGCATTGGAGTCAGTTGCGGTAAAGTATCTTTGAGCCACGCCAAGAGAGAGGTGACAAGATGCCGCAAGCCCTGATCACAGAAAGATACGCAGCCGATATTGCCGGTGTGTTGAATTGCTACGACCGCGTCGTCATCAGTGGCCAACTTGCGCCGATCTGTTATGCCAAAGGGATGACGAAATATCTGTACGTGCAAGGGATTCGCATCTTCGACTACACAAAGTTTGCCGAACCGCTGCGTGATGCGATTCGCCAGAATACTGCCGCAATCGCTGCTGCTGCCGGGATCGAGATCGAGTTCATCACGAAGCACAAGAGTTTTCGCAAGGAAGATCGCATTCAGGCCATCGTGCAAGCACGAGGCGCTCACCCAGGACTGGTGCACGTTTTTTCGGCAATGGAAACGTGCCAGGCGTATGAGCCCTGGCACGACAAAGGCACTGGAAAAACGTATATCAGAATGACGCAAGGCAAATGTCTCCACTACTACTTCTACTTTATCGATGAGGCGCTGGGGTTGTGCTATTTGCGCGTCCCCACCTGGTCGCCGTTTCGACTCCAGTTCTATTGCAACGGGCACAACATGCTGGCCAATCAACTGGACAGTCAGCAAATCAACTTTGAGATGGCTGACAATGCATTTCTGACGATTGCGGATTTTGCACAGGCCAACACGTTAGCGCAGGCGTTCAATGTTGAGGCGCTGCATGCCCGTCTGGACGCTTATGCGGCGACCTACTGTCCGGCAGTGACTACGTTGCAGATGTGCTACAGTTGGAGCATCATGCAAGCGGAGTACGCAACCGACATCATCTTTCGCAACCAAGTGGCATTGCAACGCTTCTATCCACAGCTCGTAGAGACCCTGATTCAAGCCGTCAAACCGGCTGACATCGCCACCTTTTTGGGGCGCAAGCTGCATAGCAACTACCAAGACGAGATGGGTAATCGTTTCAATCGCCGTTGGCTCGGTACACGCATCAAGCACACCATGGGGCCTGTCACTATCAAGATGTACGACAAATTCAGCCTCATCCTGCGCATTGAGACCACGGTCAATGATGTCTCCTTTTTTGACCACTATCGCCAGGTTCAACACCGGGATGGTACGACCTCAACCGCTTATGCCCCCATGAAGAAGACGATCTACAGCCTGCCCCCGTTGGCAGAAACCCTCTACGCCGTGCATCAGCGCTATCTCAAGTTCATCTCCGACATCGACACGCCTGCTGGCGGAGCAGATAACCTTCACCACCTGGCAGAAACCGAGATCGTGGACAACCGTCGCTACAAAGGCTTCAATCTCCTCAGCGAGGAGGACTCCTCTTTGTTCCGTATTCTTGCCAGCGGCGAGTTCACTATCAATGGCTTCTCCAACCGTGCACTCCGGCAGCGTCTGCCAGCATTGAATTCTGGGCAGGTCACCCGTTTAATCAAGCGATTGCATGTTCATGGCATCATCAAACGGGTCGGCAAGCATTACCGCTACTATCTCGCTGATCTCGGTCGGCGAGCAGTTACTCTGGCGCTCAAGTTGCGTGAACTCGTTGTCGTTCCTGCCCTGGCCGATACATGACCCAAAATTCTTGCTCAATGTACAAGCTTTTCATTGATTAGGTACTATGATAATACCTAGCAATTCGCTGCTACCTCATTTCACACAAATTGCGGGAGACCCACTATCGCATGCAAAATGACAGCCGGCTTTCAAATCTTGACAGGGGATACCCTGGACAATCCAACCGGTAAGGCGTGGACCGAACTCGGCGCAATCGATCAGCTTAGCCATGGACACAGCTGGGAGAGGGTGCGCCATCTGCCGGCGGAGTTGATAACAATCGAAAGGCGCATGGATACCCTGATCGCTCACGGCTGGCAAAACGTGTTTGTGGTGACGGATCACAGTTGGTTGACGTTGCCGACGGGGCTTCCCGAAGCCGAATTGCCCGAACATTGGACCCTGAGCCGCAAGGGCCGCTGTGCCGTACTCAAAGAAGGCGCCAACTCCGATCAGCATGCAGTGCCCTGGCATCGGAACAAGGATATGCGCATTGCCGTCGCCTCAGCCATCGCCCTACACTGCGACGGAAAAACCACCGTGCGGCAAAGCAGCCATCACAGTGACCATGGATCAGTTTGCATATTCAGCGCTCTTGTGATATCAATTTCCATGGACTGGCAATCCCATAATTCACTATAACCGAATAGATCGTTATGACTGCAGAGTTGCTGTCAGTTGAGAGCTTTCGAGCGAGCGTATACGGCTTGCCGCAGTGCACGACTGGTTTCGCTTTCTGCGACCCCTACATAGACGGTTGGCATTCAAGGAGCAATCGATGGGACACCCCCCACAAGTCTGGATCAGCCACGCTGCTCAGCCACTCACCGGCGACTGTGCTCCGGTGTCCACAGTACCCGGCACTGTGCCCAATGCTCTGTGGCAGGTTCATACAGGTGCATGGCAACAAGCCGCAGCGACCTTTCGCCGTCCTCTGGCGGATGACTGGTCGCTGTTGTTCAATCTGAAAGGCAACGGCGCCGTTGCTGTGCTCAACTCCACCGCACAGCAGTTTTTTGACAGCTTTGCCACCCCCCAGTGCCCCCCTGCGCAGCCGGACAGCCTGTCCGATGAGCCAGACTGGCAGGCCGCCTTCACTGCCTTGGCCTCATCTGGCTTCCTGCAGCCTGCCTGCTTGCAGACAGAGGAGCCTCTGCCAAACGCGGTGTCGACACTGAGCGCATGGCTGCACCTGACCAATCAGTGCAATCTCAGATGCACATACTGCTACCTCAACAAGGACCACGAACACATGTCCCCCGCCATTGGCCAGGCGGCAGTGGAATCCATCTTTCGGGCTGCCCAATTGCATGGTTTCCAGACGGTCTCGCTCAAATACGCCGGAGGAGAAGCAGCGCTCAATTTCCCAGTCCTGAACTTGATCCAGCAAGCGGCACTGCAACGGGCTGCCGCCGGCGGCCTCACGTTGCAGGCCACGCTGCTCAGCAACGGCACAGTCCTGCCTCCCAGGATGCTCGACTACCTGTGCGGCCATGGCATCGGCCTGATGATATCGCTGGATGGTATCGGGACGGTGCACGATCGGCAACGCCCTACGATCGGCGCGCAGGGCAGCTTTGCCCAGGTCGACCGGTCGATCGACCGCGCGCTGGCCTATGGAGTGCACCCGCACCTCTCAATCACCGTCACCCAAGAAAACGCCGAATCCCTGGCCGAGACTGTCCGTTATGCGCTGGACAAGGGGCTACGCTTCAACCTGAACTTCTATCGAGACCAGGATCATCGCCAGCACAGCAGTGAAATTCGGGCAGGTCATGCTCAGCTGATTCAAGGGCTGCTTGCTGCGTTTGAGGTCATTGCTCAAAAACTCCCCAATATCCGCCTGATAGACAGCATGATCGACCGCTCCGCGTTCCACGGCGCGCACGAAAATGCCTGCGGCGCCGGGCACAGCTATCTGGTGATCGACCACCACGGCAATGTGGCACGCTGTCAGATGGAGATTGAAAAGCCGGTATCCAGCGTCTTTGCAGAAAATCCACTGCAAACCCTACGCGTGCACGGCCACGCATTCAACCTGCCGGCTGCGGTCAAGGAGGGCTGCCGCTCCTGCGAATGGCAGTCCTGGTGTGCTGGGGGCTGCCCTGTACTGACCCTGCGCGCGACAGGCCGCACGGACATCCAGTCCCCTTACTGCAATGTGTACAAGGCGGTTTTTCCGGAATTGCTCAAACTGGAGGGGATGCGCCTCCTGAAATACGGGCAAAACGCCTGGGACCGTAGTGTCTAATCTACTGCAGGCACACCAGGCGCGATCGGGCAAGCTTGCCTGCGGGCAAGCCTCTTCGTCAGGGACTGTTTCGCAGGCACAAATTTTCTGCAGGCACACCGGCGCCTGCCCATGCGCATTGCTCACTCTCCCTGCCAGAGGGCTCGGCGCATCAGAAGTTTTCGCAGCTCACTGCCGCCGCGCCCCTCAGAATCTACTTTGCTGTGCAAATTCCACTCACGCTCCAGATTAGTCACAGCCTGAGCGATCGCTTGCAGTTCGGAGGCATGCAGTGGCTCCAGCTGCTCCTGAATCTGGGTGGTCACCCGCCTGAAGTCTCGGAAGTCAGACGCATAGAGGTGATTGTATTCCAATGCCAACAGATACTGTTCGGCCATCTGTCTGATCTGGTCCTGTGCCTCTGGCCGATACAGCCGGTCACGGAAAGTGTCTCC
>CAIRNL010000826.1 GCA_903879975.1 uncultured Chloroflexota bacterium
AGCTGCACGTTCGCGTTCCTCGGCGATGCGGCCTGCTATCCACGCAAGGCCTGCGCCCACGAGCAGCAACACGATATTGAGGAGGAAGGGCAGATTCTTGTTCATGCTGGAGAGCGAGCCGGCAATCCAGCCGAAAGGCGCGGTCAACAGGATGACCCCGACGTACAGGATCGACTGGATGCGTGCCCGTTCCTGTGCATCGATGGTGAGCACAATCAGCTTGTCCACCAGCGGGCTGACCGCGGCATAGGCGCACGCCTCGAACACGACACTCAACACCAGGAAGGCGTAGCCCTGCTCTGGTGCTGTCACCAGCGCCACTTGGCCGAGCACATATGCCCCGAAGCCGGCTGCCAGAGGGATATGGAAGGGCAAGCGGCTGATACGTGGCATCACAAAGAAAAAGAAGGCCAACGCCACCGCTGAGCGCACAAAGGGGAAGATGGAGAGCACTTCCGGCGGCACATTGAGTTTCTCGGTGGCAAGAATCGCCCAGAATGTACCATTGACCAGGCCAAAAATGGCAACGATCAGCATGATAGCGGCAGTAAACAGCGTCTCCGGCCGGCGCAGAATATCGCGAACGACGCCATGGTATTCGCCCAGCACAGCAAAGAGGCTCTGCTGGCGCGTCTCCGCCATGCGCACCACGCCCTGCGCCGTCTCCTGGGTCATGACGTAGGTCGTGATGGCCTTGGCGGTGAACAGGATGGCCCCAAAGGCGTAGAGCACCTGCATCGTCGGCACCAGCGTATAGCGCGCCACAAGAATGCCGGCCAGCGGCACTACGAAACCTGCCGCTAGGTTGGAGATATGAATCCACGTGTAGATATCCACTAACTGGTCGTGCTCCGCATCTTCCACCAGCAGGCACGACCATGAGTTCAGTGTCACACGCCAGATGCTGTTGGCGATACCTGCAGCCAGGAACCACCAGAAGTCCTGTGCGAAGGCCCAGATCACGGCAGGTACACCCCAGGCCAGAATGTCGAAGATCAGTGTCGTACGCCGGCGCCCCAGCTTGTCGGTGAGCGCGCCGCTCATGAGCGCCCAGAAGACTTGAAAGCCCCAACTGACGCTCAGCACGATACCGACGTCTTTGTCCGAGAGACCCAATGCCACCATGTAGACCGAGGCATAGGGCGCAATCAGGTTGAATGGAATACCCCACAGGGGTTCCGTGTAGACACAGCCGCGCGGGTTACCTTTGAGCGTCAGGAGCGTCGTGATCAAAGAATGTGACATGGTGTTGTGCCATCCACCAGGTGAGCCTGTCGTTGGGGACGGCAAGGCGAGAGAACAACTGCAATCAATACTGTCTATGATACTCTGACACAGCGGCCATAAGCCAATCGGCGTCAGCGGCGCCACAAACAAAAGTAGATAGAAAGCGCTCGTGCACGAAATGGCTGACATCAGGTACAATCCTGATCATTCAATCCCTGCATATCACAGACTGCAAGCATGGAGGGTATCTATGTCTGTTCGCCTGGCCTGCGCCGATTTCACTTTTCCTCTGCTGCCGCACAACGACGTGCTGTGCCTGATCGCGATGCTTGGCTTTGCCGGCGTCGACGTTGGCCTCTTTGAAAGCCGGTCCCATCGATGGCCGTCGCGCGAGTACGTCCATCCGGAGCGGTCTGGCGCACAGCTCAAGGCACAGTTGGCCGACCAAGGTCTGGCAGCCGCTGATATCTTCTTGCAGATGGACCCCGACTTCACACCCTGGGCAATCAATCATCCGGATGCAGAGCGTCGCGCCCACGCCCGCGACTGGTTTCTGCGCACGCTCGACTATGCCCGTGCAGCCGGTGCCGATCACGTAACGACACTGCCCGGCGTCACTTTTGCCGAGGAGAGCGTCGAAGCTGCGTGGGGACGCGCGGCAGAGGAACTGGCCTGGCGCGTAGAACAGGCTGGCCGCCACGGCATCATCTTCGGTGTCGAGCCACACGTGGGATCGCTGATCTCTGCCCCGCAGGGTGCAGCTGCGCTGGTGCAGGCAGTGCCTGGGTTGACGCTCACCGTCGACTACACGCATTTTATCCGCCTGGGCATGACTGACGCTGACGTGGAGCCACTGCTGGCCTATGCCAGCCACTTCCACGTGCGCGGCGCAATGCCTGGGCGATTGCAGGTAGCCTACAAGGACAACGTCATCGACTATGCGCGCGTGTACGATGTCCTGCACGTGCACGGCTATAGCGGCTGGCTGGGCGTGGAGTATGTGTGGATCGACTGGGAGCGCTGCAACGAGTGCGATACCCTGTCCGAGACGATTCTCTTTCGCAATGCATTGCGAAACCTGATGAAGGGCCACGGCCACTAAAAAATTGTCGATGTTGGGTGCGGCTACCCGTCCGGATCAGCGGCTGCGGGTGGATCGCTGATGGTTCATTCTTGATGAGGAAAACGAGGAACAGATGAAGCTGTACAAGGATCACGATGCAAGCCTGGAACGGCTAACCGGCAAGACGGTAGCAGTGCTGGGCTACGGCAACCAGGGGCAGGCCCAGGCGCTCAATCTACGCGACAGCGGCGTGCACGTCATTGTCGGCAACCGGGACGATCTCTACCGCGAGCGGGCCATCGCCGACGGCTTTGCGCCGCTCTCGATCCAGGAGGCGGCCAGAGCCGGCGACATCCTCCTGGTGCTGACGACCGACGAGTCGCAGCCACAGATTTGGAACGAGCAGATCCGGCCAGAGCTGCGGCCAGGCAAGATGCTCTCTTGGTCGAGCGGCTACAATGTAGGCTTTGGTGTCATCAATCCACCGCCCGATGTAGACGTGATCATGATCGCGCCGCGCATGATTGGCACCGTGGTGCGTGAGTTATATGTCAAAGGATCCGGGGCCCTGGCACAGGTTGCCGTGCAACAGGATGCCAGCGGCCAGGCATGGGAGACCCTGCTGGCGCTCTGCAAGGGCATGGGTCTCACACGCGGTGGCGTCTTCAAGTCCTCCTTCCGCGAGGAGGCAGAACTGGATCTCTTTGCCGAGCAGGTGGTGTGGGCCGGGCTGGAGGCCTGGTTCGTCGAGTGCTTCCAACTGGGCGTCGAGTCCGGCTTCTCCCCGGAACTGATGGTCATGGAACTCTACGCTTCGGGCGAGACCGCCGAGATCTTCACCAAAATGGCGAAGAATGGCTTCTTCCGCCAGATGACCCATCACTCGACGACGAGCCAGTACGGCACGCTCTCGCGCGGTCCCTCGCTGATCAACGACGCCATGCGCGCCCGTGCCCGCGCAATCATGCGCGGCATCCAGGATGGCAGCTTTGTGGAGGAGTGGAGCGATGAGCAGGCCGGTGGCTCGGCGCAACTGGAGGCGCTGCGCGCCGCAGCCTTTGCTCACCCGATGAGCCAGGCAGAAGGAGCCGTCATCGCCGCAGTGCAGGCAGTCTCTGCTTGAGCAGGTGGTTTTGAAGTAGAGACGCGAATTGCTGGCAACGTTCGTCTTCCGGCAAGAAAGGATTCACCATGGCGACTCTGGCAGGCAAGGTGGCAATTGTGACAGGCGCAGCGCAGGGGATCGGCCGGGGCATCGCACAAGCGCTGGCCCAGGCCGGCGCAGCGGTCATGCTGGCAGATGTCAACGCTGACGCAGGTACCGCTACCGCTGCCGAACTGGCGGCACAGGGCGGTGAGAGCCGCTACCGGCACGCTGACGTGACGCAGGAAGCGGATGTGCGCGCGTTGGTCGACGCCACCGTAGCGCACTATGGCAGACTCGACATCATCGTCAACAATGCCGGCATCGTAGCCGTACAGACAGTGGAAGAAAGCAGTGTCGACGACTGGGACCAGGTGATGGCGGTCAACGTACGCTCCATCTTTCTGACGACCAAGTACGCGCTCCCCTTCCTGCGTGCGGCAGGTGGCGGCGCTATCCTCAACATCGCCTCTGTCTCCAGCTTTGTCGGCCAACAGGGGACGCCGGCCTATTGCGCCTCCAAGGGGGCAGTGCTCATGCTGACCAAAGCGCTGGCGCTCGACTATGGTCGCGAGCGCGTGCGCGTCAACTGCCTCTGCCCCGGGATCACCGACACGCCGATGCTGCGCTTCCATGCCCGCCACGAAGCTGACCCCGACGCGCATCTGCAGCACAGATTGCAGCGCGTGCCGTCCGGAGCCATGCTCTATCCAGAAGATATGGGCAAAGCGGCTGTCTTTCTGTGCAGCGACGACGCAGCCGGCATCACCGGTACATCGCTCGTCGTGGACGGTGGCTATATTGCCTGCGCAGAGTTTTTCGCCGGCTCGCCAGGCTGACCGTGCCCGGTGCGACCGGTGGCATCCATAGACCTGCGTTTGCGACACGGCACCACATGGAAGGCGGTCTAACCCATCGCCTCCCATGTGGTGCCGGCAGAGCTGCGCCTGTATTCGCCTGCTGCGGGGCAAAGCTGCCGAGCGGCACAGGCGAGGGGGGCATGGTCTGGCCAATCAGGTGCTCTCAGCGAGCGTACGTAGCGCCGCTTCCAGCACGAGCACTGCATGCCAGTAGTCGGTTAACGGGACGTGCTCGTGGGGTGTGTGGTCCAGGCTGCTGTCGCCCGGCCCGTAGGCAACGATGGGACAGCTCCATGCTGGCCCGACGACATTCATGTCGCTGGTGCCGGTCTTGAGGACAAAACCGAGTTTTTCGACCGGCGCCACATCCTTCAGTGCCTGCAAGAAACTGCGCACGAGTGGATTGCTGCGGTCGCCGCGCCAGGCAGGCTCGTAGGAGCTGAAACGCAGGGTGATGGAGGTCAGCGGGCCACAGACGGTGACCTCGGCCGGCTGTTCGGGCGCGGGACAAGGGGCGGGAGG
>CAIRNL010000827.1 GCA_903879975.1 uncultured Chloroflexota bacterium
ACTCGGCAAACACAGCCAGCGCGTCGGGTGCACCTTCCGCCACAACGCGCACACTGCCGTCGGGACGGTTGGCCACCCAGCCCGTGAGCTTCAACTGGTCTGCCCGGCTATTCGTATAGTGGCGGAATGAGACCCCCTGCACGCGGCCGCGCACAGTCGCCTCGATCCGTTTGTTCATCCGGGATTCCCTCTGCTGTAGCACATCCTGGAAAGGTGGCGCTCGACCTCAATGCGCCGGGCAAGGTCGGTAGGAACCAGGAGGTTGCAGGTTTATCTTCTCGGCAGCGGCGCCGCCCAAAAATCCTGCTCTCTCGATCCCATCACCGCTGGACCATCTCTTTCACCAGGATTGTACTCGAAAGCGGCGGGAACCTCAACGGCTGCGCGTCCTATGGCCTATTTCTCGTAGGTCCAAAAATGGCTTGACAATAGAACATATGTTCTTTACAATCAAGATATCAATCGGCAGAAAGCGTGGCGAGGCAGGCAGATGGCAGAATTCAGACAGCGTCAGGTCGAGAATGCAGTGGCGGGTGTGCGGCAGCGGTACGCACCCCAGGCGCTGCTGGGCGGCAGCGAATTCGCGCCGCGCGCGGCGCTTCCGCATGTATCGACTGGCTTTGCGGGGCTGGACGCCATGACCGGCTGCGGGGGAGCGCCCTTGGGCATGCTGACGCTGATCAGCGGCCGTTCGACATTGGGTAAACTGACGCTGGCCTACAAGGTGCTGGCCAACGCACAGCGCTCCGCCACGCACCCCGGCGCCGCGCACAACGTGGGCCTCATCGACCTCAGCCGCACCGCCGACCCGGAGTACGTGGCGCGCTGCGGCGTCGACCTGGAGTATCTGCTCGTAGGGCGGCCGGCTCTGGGGCCAAAAGCCGTGACCATGATCGGTGACCTGGTGCAGAGCCGTGGCCTGCGGGCGCTGGTGGTCGACAGCCTCTCTGACCTGGCAGCGGACAAGCAGGCGCTGCGTGCCTTCAATGCCGCGCTGCCTCGCCTGCAGCAGGTGGCGCGCAGGAGCGGCTGTGCCTTGCTCGTGCTCGACGAACCTCACGCGCCGTGGCTGCGCTGGTTCAACCTCGATGCGAGCAATCTCACGCGCTGGGCCGCCGCACTGCACCTAGAGATGCAGCGCGAGCAATGGCTGCGCCAGGGCGGCGAACTCATCGGCTATCGTGCTCAGACGCGCCTGCTCAAGAGCCGCTGGGTCTACGGCATCCGCAGCGCGCCGCTAGAAGTGATTTTCCATGGCACTGCCCCGTGCCTATCCCCCAATCTCACCCCCCAATCCCACACCTCCCCGCCCCATCGGGGCGCATGACCTTAGAACGACCCCCAATCCCACACCGCCCCCGCCCTATCGGGGCGCATGACTTTGCTCGTGGATTTCCTGTTGTTCTCCAGACGCTTCTCCTTTATAATGACAACAGCGCTTTTGAAAGCCTTTTGACCATGTGCCTGGACGAACAACCGCTTCTGCCGTCTGCTCGACGCAGCAACCGCGCCGGCCCATGGTTCCCAACCCAAGGTAGCTTGCAAGATGACACGACACAAGACTTCCTATTTCATGCGCGCATGGGGGATCCTGGCCGCTTCCCTGATGCTCATGCTTGTGACCGGTACGGGCGTGCACGCCGGCTTCACGGAGGCGCCCATCGCACAGTCCGGCGGTACCATCGCCGTCGCCAAGGTGGATGCCGTCAATATTCGTTCCGGCCCCAGTACTGGCTACCCGGTGGTCGGCTCGCTCGCCTACGGACAAAGCTGCCCCGTCATCGGCCGTGACACGATCAGCGGTTGGTGGCTGTTGCAGTGCCCGAACGGGTTCACGGGCTGGGTTTCACCTGACCTGGTGAATATTATCGGCGATCCCAACGGCGTGCCGCTCTATACGGTCGCCGGTCCCACTCCGTCGCAGCCGCAGCCACCGTCGCCGCCGCCGCCGCCCAGCGGCTGGAGCGCCTCGTATTTCGCTAATCGCGACCTGCAGGGCAGTCCCGTACTCGCGCAGGCGGTTCAGGACATCAACTTCAACTGGGGCTACGGCAGCCCAGGTCCCAATGTGCCGCCGGATTATTTCTCGGCGCGCTACCAGCGCTCGATGACCCTGTCGCCGGGCTATTATGAATTCACGCTCGGCATGGACGACGGTGCTCGCCTGCTCATCGATGGACAGGTCGTACTCAATGACTGGCGCACCGGTTCCTTCCGCCAGATCAGTGTGGCGCGCTACGTGGATGGAAATTCTCACACCTATGCGGTCGAATACTTCGAGGATACCGGCCAAGCTGCCGTGCAGTTGAGCATTCAACCCAGCGCGCCGCCGCAGCCCCAGCCACCCCAACCATCCGCTGGAGCTTGGACGGTCCCCCAGAACCAGTGGTTGGCCCAGTCCTATAACAATACCGACCTGGCGGGCGGCCCGAGCTACACCCAGTATGTCGGCCGCGGCGCCTATCCCCTCGACCTGGACTGGGGCTACGGTTCGCCGGCGCCGGAGATCAATGCCGATTACTTTTCGACAAAATTCGAGGGCGTTTTCTACTTTGACGCGGGGAACTACCAGTTCAACACCCGGGTCGACGATGGCGTGCGCGTCTATATCGACAATATCTTGCTCATCGATGCCTGGTACGATGGCTACAAGGAACCGTCGAATACGTTCCGACAGCTCGGCGGTGGCAACCATACGATGCGGGTCGAGTTCTACGAACGCACCGGCACGGCTTTCGTGCGGGTCTGGTGGTCGCGCACAAACTGAGTGGATGGGCAACGCCGAAGAAAAACAGGAGTTCTCTCATGGAGTGCGATTTGCTCCTACTTCCTCATCCCCGGCAGTTGGTACTGTCAGACAATAGGCTCTCTCTGCCGTTCGATGGCCTCATCTGTATCGAAGCGGAGCAGATGCAGCCGTTGTTGCTGGCCGCGCGCCAACTGCAGGAATGCGCCAACGCGCTGCCGGGCATGCACTGGTCGATTGTCGGCGGAACAGCCGTGCCGGCTGACCGCATCGGTGCTGTGCTCAGCCTGGTGCCGGGCGGTACCTCGCACAGCCAGGGCTACGTGTTGACGGTCGCCGCAGGACGCGTTCAGGTGGTGGCGAGCACGCCCGCTGGCATTTTTTATGGCGTGCAGACGGTGCGCCAACTCCTCGGCCAGTGCGGGCGTCATCTGCCGGAACTGCACTGCGTGGACTGGCCGGACTTCCCCAATCGCGGCGTTATGCTCGACGTGAGCCGCAACCGCGTGCCAACTATGGCGACACTCCGGGACCTGCTCGATCTGCTCGCATCGTGGAAGATCAACCAGGTACAGCTGTATTTTGAGAACGCCTATGCCTATCAGCAGCATGCCGGCGTGTGGCAGGATGTGTCGCCGTTCACCGCCGCAGAGATCGCCGAAGTAGACCACTTCTGCCAGGAACGCTACATGGAGCTGGTGCCGAACCAGAACTCCTTTGGCCACCTGACGAGCTGGCTCGTTCACCCGCACTACAGCCATCTTGCCGAGGCGCCCGAAGGGTGTGATACAGAGTGGGGGCCGCGCTCGACTCCCTTCGGCCTGCAGCCGACCGAGGAAAGCTTGAATTTCTTGCGCACTCTGTACGACGAGCTGTTGCCCACTTTCAGCAGCCGCCAGTTTAACGTGGGTCTCGATGAGACCATCGATCTCGGCAAGGTGCGCAGCAAGGAACTGGCTGAGCGGGTCGGGGTAGGCCGCCTCTACGTGGATTTCTTGCGCAAGATTCACCGGGAGGTGCGCGCCCGCGGCCGTACGATGCAGTTCTGGGGCGATATTATCACGCGATACCCGGAACTCGTGCGTGAGTTGCCGCGCGACGCTGTTGCTCTGGAGTGGGGCTACGAGGCCGACCATCCTTTTGATGAGCACGGCGCACTCTTTGCCGCGTCAGGTGTGCCGTTCTATGTCTGCCCCGGCACGTCCACCTGGAACTCGCTCGTCGGGCGCACGACCAACGCCGTCGAAAATCTGCGCAATGCGGCGCGCAGCGGCCTCAAACACGGCGCAGTGGGCTATCTGATTACCGACTGGGGCGACAATGGCCACTGGCAGCCGCTGCCGGCCAGCTATGTGGGCCTGGCGGCCGGCGCCAGTTACGCCTGGGCGTTCGATGCCAACCGCGACCTGAATCTAGCGGACGCCGTCGGTCAGCATGCGTTCAAGGACGCATCCGCTATCATGGGCCGCATTGCTGTGGATTTGGGGGATATCTATCGCCTGGCCGGTTTCCATCTCCACAACGCATCGGTGCTCTTCCGCGTCTTGCAGGCCGACCCCGATGAACTGATCCAGTGGATGCAGAAGAACGAGGTGCCCGAGCCGGCGTCGCGCCTCCGTGCCGTCCTCGACGCAATCGACGGCATCATGGGTAACCTTGCCAATGTGGAGATGCAGCGGCCGGATGCTGAGCTGATCAAGCGTGAGTTCACGTGGGGAGCCAACATGCTGCGCCATGCCTGCTGGCGCACAATGTGGGTGCTGGGCAAGGAACGCGGTACGGAGAATGATACGCTGCGCCAATGGCTGCACAAAGATGCCGACAAGTTGCTGCCGGAGTACGAGGCGCTCTGGCACGCCCGCAGCCGCGTCGGTGGCTTCCGCGCAAGCATGGCGCGTCTGGAGCGCATGCGCCAACCGTATCTGGCCGGCGACGATGCACCTCAGCGATAGACGAGGAGAAAGACGAGCGCTAGGAAGGCAACCGCCATGACGATCCCCTTCCAGCTGTCGATGCCGACATCGGTGTAGGGCCGCCGGCGAAAAGGGTTGTCGTTCATGAAACAGCCTGTTCGCCGGCGGCGATCGTGGCGGCACGGATGAGCAGTGCGTTCAAGTCGGGCAACGGTTCGCCACCTGGCGTAATCAACAACAGGCGCAGCTCAATTTCGGACAGCCGTGCCAGTTCCGCCGGTGACGTGATGTTGGCGACGCGCAGTCGCTCGATGTATTGCTGCTTCATGCCGTCGATGCGCATGAGATCGGCACCTGCCGCACGGAGCCGAAGCGGTGGCGTCTGGGCGCTCTCTCTGCTCATGATCGCACGGAGCTGGTGTAGAAAACGCGAGACACTCCGCACCAGCAGGATCAACGCCTCCTCGACGCGGTTCGTGGAGGCCCAATCCTGCCCCTGCTCGGCGCTCAGTGTCGGCTCTGTCGCAGGAAAGCGCAGGTCGGCCGGGCTGGTAAGTCCCTTTTCTGGCGCTTGTCCGCTAGCTGCAGCTGCGACGGTGCTCTCCGTACGAGCTGGATGTACCGCATCGATCAGTTCGTGAATGGAAGCGACCAGTGCATCAAGCTTGGCGGGGGTGATGGACTCGCTTTGCTCCCCATCCAGGCGCGTCGCCGCTGTGTCGGTGCCATCGTCTGCCATCCCGTGGACAGCTGGCGACATGCTGACTGTGTCGGCTGCAGCCCCGTGTGGAGAGCGGTCGGCACGTACCGGTTCGACACGCTCGACCCAACCCTGTTCCGACAGTTCATCTGCAGCGATTGCCGCGGTCGTCATGGCTGCAATCGTGCCCGGATGGAGGCTGGTTGGTTCGGCGCGGCTTCCCATACCAGAAGGGGATTGCGCCGTAGCCGCCTGATCGACACGCAGTGAATCTCCCACAAAACCGTCTCGGGTCTCGCGTCGG
>CAIRNL010000828.1 GCA_903879975.1 uncultured Chloroflexota bacterium
GAGCAGATCGGATTCGCTCTCGCGCAGCGCCTCATCGACGAAGCTCGTCTCCACCAGCGCCAGGCTCGACCAGTCCAGGCCGCCGCTCAACGCCTCCGGCAGATGCTGGCGCAAAAAGAGCGCCGCCTCTTCGACGTCAGCAAAAACAGTGCGAAAGAGCTTGTCGTGGGGGTGCTGGATCCTGCCGCTCATACGCTCATTTTACCATTGAGAGCGGTTGTGCCACAGCAGCCCACTCCGTGGGACCCCCTTCACATCCAGGGCAAAGTCATTTTCGTGGGTCAAGTTGCATGACACCTTGCTCTCTATCCACCAGGGATGTTGTCAACGCAGTGTGACTGGCAGAAAAATATTTTGAACAGACCCCTCCGGCGCTGTGGGTAGCACCTGTTGTACAGCCGGTGCGCTAGTCAGCGTGACAGCTGGTGTACTGGGCAACGTCTTGCCCTCGTTGCTGGAGGAGGGCAAGGCACTCGCTGTCGTCACTTGCGCGCTCAGCGTGTAGCGGCTGTCGCGATAGCCATGAACCTCAACCTGGAAAAAGCCACTCTCTGCTGCTGTAATAGTCCTCGCTTCGGCAGCCAGGTCAAAGGCATTGCTGTAGCCCACCAGCGCACCCGCCGCATTCCAGACATACAGATCGGGATCGCCGGCGAATGCATCGACGGCAAAGCGCCATGTCTCACCTGCTGCCAGACGGAAGCGGTAGACACGCACCTGCCCTTCCAGGACTTCGTCGTTGGCACGCAGGTAATTGATCAACGCCTGCTGCGCTGACGTAGCAATGTTACCAGCCGCATCTGCAGCCCAGACCTGGAGATAGCGCGCACCGCCGACCGGTGTGAACGCCAGGCGATGGGTCGGGCTGAAATGGATCCAGCCGCTCTGCTGCACCGGCATCCATAGGCGAGCAGCGTTGTTGTAGACACGTTCGACGACATAGATCGATGCAACACCCACATTATCACTTGCCGCAATGGCAAGTTCGGCAGCCTGCGCTGCCGTCACCTGTGCACCATTGTCTGCAGTCATCTGGGTTACCGTGGGTGCCATAGTATCACTGGTGGACACAGACGGCTGTACCTCGATCGTCCACTGTGCCGTATTGTTCGTTTCGTTGCTTTCGGCATGTTGGTTGGCCGGATCGATGACGGCGAAAATCGGATATGCGCCATCGTTGGCAGGCGTCCACAGCACAGTGGCAATATCCACGACATCGACGCCCGAGGGCAGCGGCGGCAACAGCACTCTCCCTAGTTGGTTGGCTGGAGCGATACTGTTCACGTAGAACGCTACCTCGACATCAGCCAACGTCTGTTCGCCGCCCGCACGATGGATAGTGGCGCCAATCCGCACAGATCGTCCCTGACGAGCGGGCAGCGGGTCGAACCAAAGGTCGCTATCTCCGACTGCTAGATCGAGATGTGCAGCATCGATCACGGTGTAGGCGTTGGGCAGGGTGAAGGCGCCACCGTCTAGATTGGCGGCGACAATGGCGTGGGTACCAGGCGCTAGCCCCGGCGGGACGACGGCAATCGCCTCGGTGTCAGCGGCACTGCTCAGGGTATAGCTGCGCAGCAAGACGCCACCGATGCGCAACGCCGTGTCAGAACGCAGCCCTGCACCGGTCACAACAACCGACTGCGCCACACCGGCAAGACCTTGTGCAGGTGCAAGCGCGTAAAGCGTCAGTGGGGCTGGTGTAGGTGTCTCCGGCGTAGGTGTCGCCAGTTTTTCCCAATCCAAGGCTACCTGTGCGGCACCGTACAGATCAACGAATTCGACGACGATCGTATGGGTACCTGCCGTCAGGGGCACATCGACCGTATCTGTCCGGCAGCAGACCTCCCATTCGTCTGCGTGCAAAACGCCATCGATCCACAGGCGCATCCCGTCATCATGTGTCAGGGAAAAACGATAGGTACCTGCCGCCAGGCTGAGCGAACGTGTCCAGCGCACCGAGA
>CAIRNL010000829.1 GCA_903879975.1 uncultured Chloroflexota bacterium
ACCGAAAGATCGAGCCGGTAGACGTCGGCGCCTGCGGGCGGCGCGCTGAGGTAATGGTACATGAGGACTGGCACGCGCAGGGTGCGGATTTCGCCGTCCGGCGTCGGGGCATAGGCTGGCATCGGCTGCAGGGTCGCAGTGGGCGTAGGCGTCGGCAAAAGGGCCGCCAGTGAAACCTCCGTCGTTGGGGCGAAGGCAGTAGCCGGCTGTGTCTCCAGAATGGGCGTTGCACGATTGGTGGCAGTGGGCGCAGCGGTCGCTGTCGCCGCAACAGTGGGAAACACAGCCCCAGCCACCGACGCAGGCGCATCCGCCTCAGCGCCTGTGCTGCTCCGTTCGACCGTGGCAGCGGGACGGCTACACCCCGCTGCGATCAACAGCGCAACAACGAGTCCCCTCCATAGATCCCACTTTCCTGTGTGATGTCTTTGTGCACAGCGCGCAGAACCACTCCTCATGCGCGCATCATACCATGCTGGCAGCGGCTGCAACAAGTCAATTGTCGCGCAAATGTTTCGTCTAAATGCAACGATTGTCGTCAATCTATTTTTCATAAATGGCCAATATTTCAATTAGTGATTGACAAAATCAGTTGTCCGCTCTATACTTTGTAGACGGAAGTTTCACCAAATCAGGTTGGCATCCTCTTGCAATTCTATAAGGAAGCTGCGTATGTCTATATAGCTCAAGTTTGCTAACAACTCTTGCATTCTAGGGGGGCCAGATGTATAGGGAAAAAATCCGTGAGTACTACGACCACTTAAGCCGTAGCTACCGAAAAGTCGCGGATTATATTTTGAGCAACTATTACGATGTTGCATTCATGACAGCCGCACAGCTTGCCTACGCTGTGGGGGTGGACACGACAACGGTCGTACGGTTCTCTCAACGACTAGGGTACAACGGCTATCCGGATATGCTCCACGATATCCGGGAACAGGTCAAGTCCGAAATCTATGCGGCATACGAGCCGCAGCCACTCGCGCCAGACGATCCGGCTGGCGTCTTCAAAGACCGGATCGAGCAGGAACGCCATAACCTGCAGCAGTTGATCATCCATAACCCACCGGAGCACATCGAGGCCGTTGCCGGGCTTTTCGATGGTGCTGACCGCATTGTGGTTGTGGGTGAAGGGTACGCCGAAGCTGTGACAGAAACAATCGCCCAACAGTTCTGTCACTGTGGCGTACGTGCCGAGTATCTCCCGAACGATGCAGTTAAGAAAGCTGCCACGCTCATGGCAGTGAATAGCTCGACCCTGGTCATCGGTGTCAGTGCCACCGCATATGGCCGCGAGGTCGCTCGCGCAATCGAGTTCGCTCGAGCGCGCGGCGCTGCAACGCTGGGTATTGTCGGTGATCTCGCCAGTCCCCTTAACCGTATTGCCGACCTGGTCATCTACGCGCCGACCGATGTGATCGGCCCGCTGCCTAGCATCGTTGCGTTGAGCGCTGCACTCAGCACAATGGTGATCGTGGCTGCCAAGGAAAGTGAAGAGTCGGTCTCCCGCCACGTCGACGCCTTCGACGCAGCCTACCAATTCTTGACACAGGAAGATGTCATGGCCGAGTTCGTCGCATCGAGCATCCCGGACGATCTGTAGTTCACCATGCGAGCCAAAAGGTCACAAAGTGGGCGGGGTTATTCCTCGCCCACTTTGTGATTGGTCCGGAACTCCTGCAAAGAGGCCAATCGCCAAAAACGCCAGAATGTAGCCCAGGTAGTTCTCGTTGAGAAAGCGGCTGCCGTAGAAAAAGGCAAATAAGAAGAACCCATAGTGCCAGCAGGCGTTGGATAGCGTATTGCTCCGCATCTGGCGCTTGATGAACCAGAGCAGTACTGGGGTCGCCAACACAACCTGCAGTGCCCAGAACGGCCATTGGCCGAAACGGTCTACAACCAGACCACCTGCCAGCACAAAGTTGCTCGCACCCCACCCCCAGATCTGATAGCCGGTCGGCCCCTGGCCGCTGCTCCACCGCCAGACATCGTCGTACAACGACCACGCATCCCACACCAGGTAGGGAACTAGAATGATCAGGAAGGTCGCCAGAGCCGGCAACGCGCGCCACAGCAAACGCGGCAATGCCTGCCACAGCGCATGCCATCTACCGCTCGCTAACCGGGCATCGTCGTAGACGAGCAGCAGCCCGAAAAAGGGTGCCATGAACCAGGCGGTCGGTTTGCTGGCACAGGCCAGGCCAAAGCAGACCGCAGCGATGGACAGCAGCCATCGCCCTGGCCCGGTACGATCTTCGGAGCGCTGCCGCCGCCAGCGCTCCCAGACTGCCAGCGCAATGATCAGCCATGCCAGGACGAATACATCGTTCTGGCCAAAAATCACATCCAGCGCCATCAGCGGATTCAATGCCAGAACAGCTACAAGGGCCAGACCGGTTCGTTTTGTCGGTGCAAGCGTGCGTGCCAACCAAAGCATCGCCACAAAGAGCAGCAGATAGACGAGCCGCTGGTCGTAGAAGCCCATTGCCTGTCCAAGGAGATAGGCCGGCGCGCTGAACACAAATGTCCACGGTAGATAGGGATAGTGATAGAGCGCTGTGCGATAGGCGCTAAAGCCCCATTCGGCCATTGGGGTATTTGTATAGTCAGTTGTGTAGGGGTTCGTACCCTCTAACAAGAAGCGAATCGTAGCCTCAGTCTGGATGACGCCACCATCGTGCGTGTAACTGGCAGGGCCGCTGCCCTGGCGCAAGAGGATCAGCTTGGCGGTGGGCAGAATCACAGCGAATACCACGATGGCGGCCAGGAGCCAACCCTTCCCCTGGGACCGGCGCGGTTCGGCAAGTGCCAGGTCGAGCAGAGCGTAGAGTGCAAAAAGACCCAACGTTATTGCGTTCAGCACCAGACCGATGGGTTCGCCAGGACGTGGGCCAATCTCGCCCATGGCTGCATAACCTGCCGGCGGCAGCAATGTACCGAGGATCGGATGGCGCAATACATCCTGAAGCCGGGTCGGCAGGGCTGCCTGTTCGGCAAGACCGACGATCTGCAGCAGCGCAAAGACAAGCAGTGCCAGCAGCAGGACATCCCATCCGGGCATGCGAACGGCAGACGGGCGTTGTGTGGATTCAGTCACTGTGGCTGCCCCCGATAGCCGAAAATCGTGTTGCTGCTTGGCACAAATATCCAGTCCTGGCTCACTGCCGGCGCCACATTGATCGGGCCAGGTAAGACGGTGGATGAATCGATGACCGTTCCTGTCAACACGTCATAGAGAAATATCGCTCCGCCCTGGAGAGCTACCATGATTCTGTCATTGGTCACCCACGGGCCACCTGTGATCTGCCCGCCAGTCTGCTGGCCCCAGACGGCCTGTCCCGTGAGGCGCGAGATCGCACGCAGCATGCTGCCGCCCGCTGCGAAGAGAAAATTGTCGTTGACTGCAAGGAGTGTGGCCGGCGTCCCAAACGGGTGGATCCAGATGCGCTCACCGGTGTTTGCATCGAGCGCATAGACATTCCCAGACTGATCAGCTGCATAGAGCTCGGAATTCCGAATCACCCCGGGCGTCACATAGACGGGAGCTGCTGTCAGGTTGCTCAGGTCAGGTTGGGTCCAGAGCAACTCCGTCCCGCGCCATAGGTTCGTGTCCAACGCCCACAGCCGATTGGCCGGCACATAGAGGATCTCTTGTCCGATGGCTGGCTGCAGCAGGCGGCTGGCCGGCTCGCTGAAGACTCGGCGGTCCGCCAGGTTCTCGCGGCGCATGGCGATCAAGTCGGACGCATCGCCGTCCCCGACGCCGAAGAAGATGACGTCATGGAGAATGGTTGGCGATGTCGAGGCATCTCCCGGCAGGTCGACGGTCGAGATCACGTTCGCGCGGTCGCCGGCGTCCTGGAGGATGACCATTTTGTTGCCGGTGTATGGAATGTAGAGCAGGTTGTCCTGTACTGTCGGTGCCAGGTTGGCAGTGGCGGCAAGGTTGAATCGCCACCGCTGCGTACCTGAGTCGCGGTTGAAGCTATAGATTTGGCCGTCCCGGCTGGAGGAGACGACGTTCGGGCCGAACACGGCGAGGGGGGAAACGAATTCCTGCGCAGCCTGGCTCAGCCCACCCCAACTGCTTTGCAGCAGGGGCCTCGGCAGCCCAGGCACACGGCCGGTGTTGCCACGATCGTAGCGGACAAGTGGATAGTCGCCAAAGGGTGGGGCTGTCGGCACAGGGCGCAGAGCCAGTGACGCATCCTGCGGGACGACCGGCAACCAGCGCGGATTATTGGGATTCCATTGCGGTTGGCTGGTGTCGACATTCGCCGGGAAACCAGGTGGGTTCAGATTGCCCGCAATGGTCACATAGGCCGGGCGCACCCAGTAGCTCTGATTCTCGTTGATGCAACAGCCGAGCAGCCAGTCTCCGCTTGCCGTGCGCCCACGTAGCCGGATCACTGTGTTGGGCGCAAGCGTGCCCGTCGCTGTATAGTATGTGCTTGGACCTATAAAGACGGTTGTATCGATGGCGCGTGAGGTTGCCTGCATCTCGCCTACCTGGATGACCGGCGAAGTCGGCAGGGCAGTCGGAGGCGGTGGCGCAATGATCGGTGGCGTCGGAGTCTCGGTGGCCGGAAACGGCGCAATCGGTG
>CAIRNL010000830.1 GCA_903879975.1 uncultured Chloroflexota bacterium
CGCAGGTTGGCTCAGGAGGCGCGCCACGATCTGGTTACGCTGAGCCTGCGGCAGCACCGGCAGTTCGTCGGCCAGCCACGCCAGGTCGTCAGGCGCCAATGTCGTCGCCAGGGCAGCAACATTCGCCGTCGCCAGTGTCATCAGTTCAGCCGCCTGCTCAGGTCTAAGCAGGGCCAGCCGAGCCACAGCCGTCTTGTCACCCAGCGCCAGCAACGGGTCAAGCTGCGCCAGGTCCACATCCTCCGGCGCCATGTGCTTGTAGAGTTCCATTGCCACCACCGCAGAGAGGCGGCTGCCTACTGCATTGCTCCATGCCAACGCTGTCTGCAGCGAACCGCTTTCCCGCACCAGTGTCAGCGCTGCATCTGGCAGGTCGAGGACGCGCTCCAACGTGCCGTCCGCCATGGCAGCGTCGAGTGCAGGGCGCCCACCGGCGCCCATGATGATGCTGACAACGGTGACGAGCTTGGCAAGCTGCTCCTGCGATCCCAGGCTGGCCAACAGCGCGGCAAACCTCTCGTCTGCAGCGGCAATGTCCAGTACCTGCTGGATGTCACGCTTGACGGTGCGCCATTCGGCATAGAGGTCGTTGGCCACCTCACGTGCCAGAGCAGGGATCTCGGTCGCCAGTTCAGGGCGAATCGCTGCCTCGATCTCGTCGCGCACGCCATCTTTGACGTTCGTCGACTTGAGCGAACTCTGAATCTGTGGCAATGCGCCATCGCGGCTTTCGTAGAGGTCATAGACAATCATCCCGGTACCCACGATCCAGCCGGCAAGGGGGATAACCGTGCTGCCGGCGCGGCCAAGGACGCGCCCGGCAATGCGTCCGGCCACGCGCTGCGAAACGCGTTGGGCAATGCTCGTCACGATCTTGCGCGTGATCTGCGCGGCGATGATCACACCGATGCCACCTAGCGCCATCTGATGTTCGCCGACCATAGCCAGAATGTCCGGGCTGGCGTCGCCGGCGTCGAGCAACTGGCTGCCGGTAGTGGCGGCTTGCACGCGGCTCTCAAACGCTCGCACGAGCGCTGCTGCATAGTGGGTGTCGATGAAGGTCTGCAGACAGTAGAGCGCAGCTGACGCCGAATCAGCCGACGCCAGCGCCAGTTGGCTGGCGATGTCCTGCGCAATCGCAGCCGACAGCTCATCCATTTGGGCGCGGAAGGTAGGCGCGTCGAAAGTGTGGGTGGCCACCGCCAGTGTCAGATCGCGCGCCAGATCGGGCGACCAGCCGGAAAGAAACTTGTCCCACAGGTCGGTCTCGCTTTGCACGCGCGCCACGGCTAGGTCGACAGCCTCGTCCATGGCTCGATTCATCTCGAGCGTAACCCATTGGCGGGCGATAATATCGTCCAGCTCGAGTGTGGCAATCTGCTCGGCAAAGATTTGCTGGGAAACAGTGTTGAGCTCGTCCTGTAACGTGTCCTCTTGCACCCCGCTGCAATCACGCAGGGCGTTTGCTCCCTGTGCAGATGGCGCAGCGAGTACCGGCACAGCTGGCAGAATCAGGCCAGCAATCACTAAACTGCTCAACAGCCGCACCAGACGGCGGCGCAGTCGTTCTGGGATGGTATTGCTCATTCGTGACTCACAGCGCATTCTATGCCTGCTGAACTGATTCTGCTCGCCGCGTGCGGGTGCTTCGCGTCCAGATCGCCGTTGATCACCCAGGCAGTGACCTTGCCATAGTTATAGTACGTTTTTTATAGTGAAAGGGTTTCAGGAGACATGTGTCCTCATACCGTAGACAAGCCGACCAGTTACCCTATGTGACTGGTCGGCTTGTCATGCCCGGTCACGGGATTCCTGCTCATTCAATTGTAAAGGTGCTCTGACCCCTTACTGAACCATGCCCGAATGAGCAATCACGTAAGATTCTGCAGTTCCGGTGAGCTCGCTTACTCCTGTTTGCTGAGCAGGCTGGCCAGCAACACGGAGCTGTCGTGAAAGGTGCGCTGCGTCTCGACCGTCAGCTGTGCCCCGATCTGCTGCAGCTGTGTGGTGAGGGCGTGTTTGGGGTGCTTCCGGACAAACAGCCCGCTTCCTGCGAGCTGCAGCATCTCAGGCACGTAGGGCAGCTGTGCGCTGAGTGCCCAGTCACAAAGCTGCTCGACCGTCTCTTTGAGCGCCGCGCTGTCCATGCCCTCCGGCACTTTGTTGAGGATCGTGACGATGTTGGGGATTTCCAGCAGATGAGCAATCTGTACGGTTGCAGCGGCCCCGCGATAGTCGTGCTGGTCCGGGGTCATCACCATCACGAAGCTGTCGGCCAGTTCGAGCGCGAAGTAGGTCTGTCGATCCAGGCCAGGGTCGGTGTCCACGATGAGCAGATCCAGCGACAGCGCTTTGGCGAGCTGCACGTACCCTTTGGTCAGGAGGTCCATGTCAAAGCCGCGCGCCCAGATATAGGCCATGCGGTTGACATGGTCTGAGGCCGGCACCAGGTACAGCGCACCGCTCTCTTTGGCGGCTGAACGTGTCCCCCGACGGCCACCGGCGGTTTTTTTATCCACCTCATGGGCTACCTCCTGGATCGCACAGCGGCCCTGCAGGTAGTCGTTGAGGGTAGGGAGCGGGTTGGCGATCTCAAAAAAGTGATGCAGGCCGGGTGCTTGGAAGTTGCTGTCCACCAGCCCCACACGGCGGCCTTCGGCGGCTAGCAGTGCTGCCACGTTGGCTGCCACGGTCGACTTGCCGCTTCCTCCTCGATAGGAATGAACAAAAGCAAATTGAGTCATCGGTTTAGCTCCTTATCTGTTGTTGGTTGACGAATCGTTCAGACTTTTATGCCCCACGCCAGGTGTACCACCCCAGCCAGAGCAGGACGGCTCCGGCCAGCAGCATGCCGTACTGTTCCAGCAGCGTGGCTCCGGCCAGCAGCAGCTCCGCATGGGACAGGTTCGCAGTCAGTAGCAGGATGCCTGCCAGCCCCAAGCCCAGCGCCATCAGCGTGCGCCGGATGCTGCGCACCGACTGGTCGAGACGACGAAGCGACTCGCGATCCACAGAGCTCAGTTCGGCACGCAGACTGCGCTCACGCCAGGGTTGCAGCAGAAACTGGTCGACCAGCTCCGGCGGCTGCAGCATGCGCTGGGTCAGCAGCAGAACCTCTGGGATCGGCACTGGGTTGTGCAGCAGCAGGCGCCCGATGGTATTCAACGCTTCGCTGCGCTCCAGCATCTCCTGCTGCCACTTCTGCCAGAAGAACTGCACGACAAAGGGAAAGGCCGCACTGCTGAGGTCGAATTCACGGTCCAGGCTGCCGATCACTCCCCCCAGTGTGCCCATTGCCCGGTACATGAACAGCAGATCCATCGGGATTTGAAAGGGATAGCCGTGCGTCAGCAGATCGCCGTGTTTTTCGAGCAGCTGTTGGGTGCGCGGGTCGTTGAGGTCAGGCATCAACCCGACCAGCAGTCCCTGGTAGCCGTTGAGCAGGTCAGCCGTCATCGCTTCCACCCGCTGGACATCCACACCCTTGCGCAGCAGCCCGCCGCGATGGTAGGCCTGGACGATCCGCTGTGCATCGCGCAGCCCCAGCCCGATCAGAAATTCACGCAGCCACACCTGCTGTCCGGGGGGGATGGACACCGCCATGCCAAAGTCGATCAGCACGATCTGGAAGGCTCGGTTGGGGCGGTAGGGCACAGCTTCCCCCGGTGCATAGCCATCCCGCTGCTCTTCGGGTCCGGGCAGTGGCCGGATGAAAAGGTTGCCGGGATGGGGGTCTGCATGAACGAAGTTGGACACGAAGATCTGCTCCAGGATCAGCCGTGCCAGCTGCTGGGCGATCTGCCGGCGGTCGATTCCGGCCGCTTCGATCTCCGCCATCTGGCTCAGCCGTAGGTAGGCGGCGTGCTCCATGGTCAGCACCTGGCTGCTGCTGTAGCGCAGATGGAGCGCCGGGATGTAGACCGAGGGGCTGTTGAGCGCAGCTTTGGCAAAACGTTCCGCATTGGTGGCCTCTACGCGCATGTCCAGCTCGCGAAAGGTCACCGCCGTGAATTCAGCCAGCATCCGGTCGAGGTCAAAGCTGCGACGGACCAGCGGCACCAGCCCCAGGAGGCGCGCGAAGAGAGTGACCAGGCTCAGATCCAACGCAAACAGCTCGGGGGTATCCGGACGCAGCACCTTGACCACGACCTGCTGCCCGCTGTGCAGCTGCCCGCGGTGTACCTGTGCGACGGAGGCTGCGGCAATCGCCTCGGTCGAGAACCAGGCAAAGAGCTCGGCCATGGGCGCTCCGAGCTCAGCCTCTATCAACGGTGCGATGGCGGTGTAGGGAACTGTTGGCGCCTGGTCGCGCAGCAGCTCAAGCTCCTGAACGACGCCGGCAGGGAAGAGATCGACGCGCAGGCTGAGGAACTGCCCCAGCTTGATCCACAGTCCGCCCACCGCAGTGGCCAGGCAGCAGTAGCGACGTGCCAGCTGCTGCCAG
>CAIRNL010000831.1 GCA_903879975.1 uncultured Chloroflexota bacterium
GACCGAGGGCTCGCGTTGGTCGATCCACCTCATCGGCGGCGCCATCCTCCTGCCGGGCGTCAGCGCGTGGCTGCTGAGCTACCTGGCCTGGCCCCCCGCTCTGCCCACGCAGGACAGTTGAACAGCTGTTTGAGAGCGGCTCGAACTCGCCACACAGCTGCGAACGCAAAGATCGATACGCGTCACGAGTCATGCGTGACGAGTCATGCGTCACTGGTGACTCGTCACGACCCATAGAATATCCAGGAGTACGGCCAAAACAAGGCTCCAGGTTACTCCAGGTTGGCGTGGCGGCGCATCATAGCAGCATTGTCCTGGCCGCAGCGCTCGGCGAGCATAGCGCCCACACAGTCCAGATAGATGGCCATCGCCTGCTCCAATGCGTTGGCCAGCGGCAGCCGCGTGGGCGTGGCGATGTCGTTTTTGACCGACCCAGCCGGCAGGATGACGCGGTGATCGGCCAGTTCGGCCAGCGGTGTTGCAACGCTGGAGGTGATGGCCAGGACACGGGCGCCAAAGTCCTGGGCCTTGCGCGCCATCGCTACAACGGTCGCCGTGCGCCCGCTGCCGGAGAGGGCGACGAGCAGGTCGCCTGCTGCGATGGCCGGCGTCGTCACATCGCCCACTACGTAGGCCGCCAGACCGATCTGCATGAGGCGCATAGCAAACATGCGCGCCAGCATGCCGCTGCGCCCCAACGCAACGACGAAGATGCGCCGCGCGCCCAGAATGCTGTCGACCATTGCGCTGGCGCCCTCATCGTCGACACGGTCGAGGATGGCGGTGACTTCGTCCAAATCGTGGCGCACCCACTCGGATAACAGCATCGTTCGTGCATCTCCTAGCGGAAATAGACCGCAGAGGGGGGCAGATTCACCTGGATCCATTCAATCCGTGTGAATCCGCCCCACCTGCGTCTATGCTTTCTACTCCACGCGTACCCGGTCGCTCGCACTGCGCCCGAAGACCTCAGGCGAGTACATTTCCTCGGCCTTGGCTGGCGGCACCACGAACTCGCCGGGCGTCGTCGCCCGCGCAACGTAGCTGTAGGTGTAGACGCCATCCCACAGATAGGGCGTGAATGCTTCCGCCCCCGCATCGCGCAGGTTCTGATGGTCGTACCACGGACCCCACCACCACCATCCGTAGGAACCGCCGTCCGGCGTGTCGCGATCAGGGTCGGGCGGCACGCTCTCAGAGACGGCCAGCTCCGGGTTGATGATCTCCAGCCCGGCAGGCAGGCGGTCGACCAACGCCACGTGATAGCGGCGGTTGACTGCCACCATGCTCAGACGGATGCGCACGCGGGCGCCGGCCTCGATGTGCCAGACGCCTTCTTCGTCGAGCCGGACGTCGGCTGGGTCGTCGACCGCTTCGTAAGTGCGTTGGACGACGAAGCCCCTGTCCAGCGGGTCGAGGCCAAGGTCAGTCGGCGCATAGCGCAGACCCAGTCGATAGTAGAGGCGGCCGTCTCCCTCCTTGCCAATGATGAGATTCTGCGTGCCGGACTGCTCCATGAGCTGTCGCATGGGGACAACCGTCTGCTGCGTCTCAGCCGTGCGCCCCTGGTGCACATGCTCGGCAACGTAGGTGTCGCCCAGCCACATGCGCGCGATAAAGTCGGGCGTGACGGATTCGAAGGTGTTGAAGTAGCGGTCCATGGCCAGCAGCACGAAGACATTCTCCTGTGTATTGGCCCAACGGCCGTTCTTCCGTCCATTCATCAGCCCGGCGACTACTTTGGGAATCAGATCGCTCTCCGGCGTCTCCTCGATCAGCGCATCGAGGAGCACGGCGTCGCTGCGCCGGTTGGAGTGCAGCATCACGTACTCCTGGTCGTCGTAGGAGGTGATAAAGTTGGCGGCGCCGGCTGTTTCCACCGCACGGTTCTGGATATTGCGCTCGATGGCAGCTACGATGTCGGCCGAGGCCGGGTCGCTGGCGAGCACCTGCCAGAGCCACGCCTGGGCTTCCAGCGCCTGCTCTTCCGGGGGTAACTGCTGGTAGAGGGTGCGCGCTTTGAGGATGTCCATATCGCCCGCCAGCGCACGCACGTAGACCGCATAGCTGCTGACGGCCTGGCGCGTCCTGGCGCTGTACCAGCTCGGGTAGTAGCCCTCGACCTCGCGCAGGTAGCCAAACGCCGCATCGAGCATCTCCTGCGGCACAGCGTAGTCCTTGCTGCGGGCAACGACCAGCGCATGGGTTGCAAAGACCGAGTTGTAAGGAATTGACTCGCGCCCCTTGGTCCAGTAGGGGAAGCCGCCGTCCCAGTTCTGCATCATGTGCAGCGTCTCGATGTCGCGCTGCATGGCCGCCACGATGGCCGCATCGGACGGTAGATCCGGCGCCTGAAAGGCAGTCAGCACATCGCGCAGCGCAGCCACGCTCAGAATGCGCGCTCCGAGCTGCTCCGAGCACTCGAAGGGATAGACCTGCAAGTAGAGGAAAGCGTCGGTGAGCGTCGCCAGGGCCGTGGACGCGGTGCTCAGTTCCAGCCCGCCGAACTGCGGGAAGATATCCTGCGGCTGGGCAATCGGCTGCACCACCGCGCCCTCGTCGAGTACACCGTAGGTGGCGAACGCTTCGGTTGTCGCCGGTGTGTAGACGGGCAGATCGGCTGTGGCGGCGTCAGCGTACTCGCCGGAGATCGCAGCGAACTGCACGCGCGCGGTGCCGACCTGGTCGGTAGACGCTGCAAAGCGCACTTCGACGCGATCGTTGGCCGGTACCTCGACTCGCTGACCCGTGCTGCCGTCGAGGTTGAGGTTGGTCGCCTCAGCCACGACATCGACGGTCAGCGGCGCGTCGGTCTGGTTCTGCACCACCACGGGCAGCTCGAAGCGGTCGCCGAAATTGAGGAAGCGCGGCGCCGCAGGGCGCACCATCAGCGGCAGGCGGGCGGTCACGTTGCTTTCGGCCGATCCGAACTTGTTGTCGGTAGCGGCCACCACCATGAGCCGGTAGCGGGTCAGATTGTCGGGCAGTTTGTACGGTACGTACACGCTGCCGTCTGCGCCAGTGCGTTCGGCGGGCGCAAAGAGAGCCAGCGGGTTGAAGTCTGTGCGCACGGCGATGGGCGTCCCTGGCTGGGCCGGCACGCCGGCCTTGGCGCTGTCGGCAGCCATCTCCATGGCCGGCGCAGCTGCCGGCATAGCCATCATGGCATTCTCCGCTGAGGCCATACCCGCGGTCGCAGTGGCAAAGGGCGCTGACTGTCGCATCATCAGGTCGCCGCCGCCACCCAACCCCTGCCCCGCCAGCAGGTCGGGACTGGCCAGCACCAGGCTCTGGCGCCCGTAGGTGCTGCTGATATCTGCACCACGCGCAGTGTAGAAGGCCGCAATCGGGTCGGCTAATGAGTAGCCGGTCAGGGCCAGGATAGCCTCGTCGACAACGACAAGAGCCAGTTCGGCGCCCGCTACCGGCGCACCTGCGGCATCGAACACCTGGACGGCAACGCCGGTCTCGGCGCCGGGTTCCAGGCTTGTGGCGTCAGGCGTGATCTCCACGGCCAACGTGCGGCTCAGGGGTGGGATGTTGAGCGACAGGCTACCCGTGGCATAGGCAGGCTGAGCCTGTACATCTGCGATGGGCTTGCCCTTGTCGTCCAACCGTGGCGCCGAACCGTTGACATCCACCTGGATGTTGACGGTGGGTAGATACGCCTCCGTGATCGGGATCTCCAATGTGGCGGTACCGCCGTCGAGTGTGAAGTTTTCGGTGTAGAGGATGCCGCTGCGCGCTACGGTGAGCAGCCCCTGGCCGTCGCTGAAGGGTGCCTGCACCAGCACGCGGGCGGTGTCGCCGGGCGCATAATTCTCCTGGTCCGGCACCAGCACCAGGCTCTGTTGCTCCAGATTGCGCGCGGGCACCATCTGGCCGCCGCTCACCCAAGCCGTGACGGTCGTGCGGTTCAGCCGCTCCAGGTCGTCGCGCACATCGGCCGTGATTCGGTATTCGCCGCCTTCGGTCGTGGTAAAACTGCACGGCTGCGGCTCGGCTGCAGAGGTGATCTCGCACACCTGCTCGTCGACCTCGCGTTGCAGCCACTGGCCATTCTCGAAGACCCACGCCAGCCGCACGCTGCGCACGGTGGCCGCTTTGCCCTCGACAACCTTGCCATCGACGTCCGTTACGATGACGTCGTATTCCAGTGGATCGCCCTTTTCAACAAAATAGGTGGCGCCGCGCAGGCCGATGTAGCGTTGTGACGGGTGCACGATGAGATTGGTCTGCGCAACCCATGTCTGGCGGTTGACGTCCATGACCGCAGCCTCGGCATTGACGCTGTAGGCCTGCGGCTTTTCGGATGAGATGAAGGTCATCTTCAAGTAGTGATTGCCCGTGGGGTCGGTGCGTGCTGTGTAAGTCTCGCTGTCGGCTCCGAACGGGTTCGGGTTGTAGTCCATGTAGATGCCGCCTCGGTAGCCGTAGTCCAGCCACCAGGGCGTCCACTCGCCGAAGATGAAGTCGGGCCAGTTGGGCGGGGCGTAGGAAGTCGGCGATGCGTTGACCGTCCAGGTCGTGTCGGCGCCGGGCAGCGGGCCGCCGGCATAATATTGTGCCGACACCGCAACCATGGCGTCGTCGCCCAGGTAGTAGGGGCCGCTCGTCTCGTTACGCGCCGTTACCTCGAACTCAGGGCGGCGGAATTCCTGAATCTGGAAGCTGTGGTAGTAGCCTCCGTACAGCGGGGTGTTGCGCGTGGCGATCTGCACGTTGGCATAGCCCAGGTTGCTGCTTTCAGGCAGGGTGAAGGCCAGATCGAAGCCGCCCAGCTCAGTCAGGGTGACAGAACCTGATGCAATCTGGTTGCCCTGCGGGTCTATGACCGCGTAGTCGACCAGGCCGTCGGCGGTTTGTTCCAGCGTCACATCACCCGTCGGGCCGGCGCCCAGCGCACGCACCCAACCCTTGATGTGTACCTCTTCGCCAGGACGATACATCTGGCGGTCGTCGAAGACGAACCAACGCATTTCATCGCTGCGTTCGGCTTTCTGCCAGCCGTAGTCGCTCCAGTAGTAGGTGGAGTAGGGCAGGAAAGCGATGTCGTCGCCCAGACGCGCGACCAGCTGCTTGTCGGGTGTGCCGGCTAGAGCGAAGCGTGCCATGCCGTTGTCGTCGGTGGCAGCATAGGCCCCGCCCGGCAGCAACGCCAGTTCGACGCCTGGCAGCGCTGCGCCCGAATCCAGCGCCGTGGCCCAGGCCACCATGTCGCTCTGGTCGGTGATGGCGTCAAGGCCAATATGGGTCGACTGTACCCAGCTTTGGACGACCGGTTCGTAGCGGTTGGGGAAGATCAGCCCGAGTAGCGATGGCGGCGTATCGACGATGACGATGGCATGGCCATAGCGCCCTCCCAAGACCGTGCTCAGATCGATGTTGCTCTCGCTAAGAGTATCGGTTGCGCCGTCGACGCGGATCGTCGTGTTGAGCACCTCGTTGCCGGGTGGTTTCTGATTGGGGTCGCGGAAGTCTCCCTGCAGATAGGTGAGATAGGCCGGCCAGTCGTCCGGCGTGACCGAATAGGCGCGCACGCGCAGGCTGGGCATGTTCACCGAGTAGACGGTAAAGGCCGGTCTCGTCGCAGTTGGGTCGAGTGTGGTGAGCGTCCCCGTCGGCCCGCTCAAGAAGGCGCTCATGTTGCCGGTGTAGAAGGTCAGCGTCACCGGCTCGCCCAGAGTCTGGCCGAAGATGTCGGCGACTTTGGGGCTCAGCGTCACACGGTAGGAGGTGCGGCCAGCCGTCAGCCCGTTGATCGAGATCGAATCGTAGCTCCCGCTGACCACCATCCCCGCAATTTTCGGCTCGACGCTCACCAGGTCGTCGGCGATTTTCGCCACGTCGATGGGATTGCTCAAGCGAATGTAGAAGCTTGAGCCGGGCGGGCAGGCGTCTCGTTCTGCGCGACAGTTCTGGTCGGCGACCTTGAGCGGCGCATAGGTGCGAAAGCCGAACGATTGCACCTCATCGGTGACCAGCGCACCTTCGGCTGAAGGCGTGCCCGGGCCGATATTGACTGTCACCGTGCTGTCGGGCGGAAACAATTCGTCCGAACGGAAGGCCAGCCAACGCCCTTGCTGTGCCTGCCCCATATAGTAGCTTACATCCTTGCTGGCAGCGACCTCTGCGTCGGTGGCAAGGCGCAGCGGGTATTGGCGCCCACCGGCCGCAGCCGTGATCGTGGCAAGGACTGCAGCCGGGTCGATGCGCTGGTCAAAGCCGACGAAGAGCAGTGGGTCGCGTGGCTGCGGGCTGACGGACGGATAGGTGTACGTGGCGGTCGGTGCTGGCGTGCGGAACTGCCAGGTCACTGCTTCGGCCAGCACGCCGCCGCTGGCTGAGGTCGTGCCTGCCGGCACTTCGACGGTGTACTCGGTCGCCATCGGGAAGCGGTTGAGATCGTCGGTGTGATACTCGAAGGAAAGGGTCTGTGTGCCGAGCCACTTCCAGACGCCGGCCAGAGCCGGCGTTACCTGGACCGGTATATCTTCCATCGCCAACGCGTCTATCGTGCCGATTGGCACCATGGGCTGGTTGAACGTGACATGGATGAAGGGCGCTACCGGGATTTCGCCTTCCGGCGCATAGCGCAGCACTTCGAGTGGGCCGACAACGACCTCTGGTGCGATCAGGTCGTTGTCAGGCGCTGGGAAGCTCTGGGTGACAATGGCGCCCGCAGTGGGTGGCGGCAGCGACTGCACCGGCAGCTTCAACGCCTCAGTGTCGCCTGCCTCGGCCTGTAGCTCCGGCATGCGATCTAGAATCGGCTGGATTGCGCCAGGATCAAGCGGCTGGGTGGCAGGGATGACCACAGCCGCAGCCGGCTGTGGTTGGGCCGCGCCCTCGCCGAGCAGCAATCTCAGCCCGTTGACCGTGGTCGGTTCGCTGCCTGTATCGATCATCGGCGTTTCCTCCTGGAGCAATGGAGATAGCCGTCCCTGCAGCGGGCGGCCGCTCCCGTGCGCAACCGTGCCGGTCGGCCAGGCCGCGCCGACCAGCATCGAGACGATGACGAGCGCGCTGACCACATTGCCCATGGTACGGCGCGCCAGAGGGCGAGTTGTACGCTTCATAATGAGTCCTCCTCCTGAGTGAGGCTGTCTGGTGAGCCTGCGTTGGAGTACGGCATGAGATGGTTCGATCATAGACCGAAACGCAGACAGGTGCAACCATCAAGAGGACGGGAAAGGCAGATGGAATGTTCCGGGACAGGCGAGTCGTGTGGGGAGGGTGCAGCAAAGCACCGCTCCTCCCCATACGACTCGTCTTTTACTCTTCTGCGATCGTGATTGACTGGATCGTGTCACTCACGGTCAGGCTGGAGAGGATGTCGACGCCTTCGACGATCTTGCCGAAGAAGCTGTAAGCCTCGTTGACGTCGGCCGGCGGCGCAGCTAGAGCCAGGAATAACTGGCTGCCGCTGGCGATCACGCTGCCGGAAGCGTCTTGTTGTAAGGATCGATAGCTGATCGAGCCGACAGCCGGCGTTTCCGGCAGACCGACTTCGGGGAAGAAGACGTAGCCGACGTCGCTGCCTGGGTCATTGTCCGGCGCACCGATAACGACCAATTGCTCAGGGTTGACATCGTTGACAGGCGTGTCGTCGAAGAAACCGAGATTGGCCAGTACGACAAAGTTGTTGACGGCTACCGGTGCGTCGTCGTCGTAGAGCGTTGCGACCATATCACCCTGCGAGGTGCGGATCGTCGCTGTGTAGTGCTTCGCAGTGTCGATGACCATCTCCGGCGGCGTGTTGAAGAAATTGGCCCTCTCAGCGCCGGAACGTTCGGCCAATGGGCGGTCGCCTGTCATGGCAGTGGGCGGGAAGGGTGTCGGCGTCGGCGGTAGGGGCGTCGGCGTCGGCAGGATGCTGCTGTCGGTCTCCTCAACGGTGATACTCTGGATGAGATCGCCCGGCTCGCTGGGGTTGCTCTGTGGGTCGCGCAGTGTGAGCTTGCTCAGCACGTCGTCCCCCTCGATGACCTCGCCAAAGATGGTGTGGTTGCCGTCGAGCCACTGTGTCGGCGCAAAGGTGATGAAGAACTGGCTGCCGTTGGTGCCCGGTCCAGCATTGGCCATGGCCAGCAGGCCGCGACGGTCAAAACTGCCGCCCGGCCAGATCTCATCTGCAAAGGTGTAGCCAGGGCCACCCATCCCAGTGCCCGTCGGGTCGCCCGCCTGGGCCATGAAGTCTGCCAGCACGCGGTGGAAGGTGGTGTTGTCGTAGAACCCTTCGCTCGCCAGGAACACGAAGTTGTTGACTGTCATAGGCGCACGGTCGGCGAAGAGCTGCAGCTTGATGTCGCCCTGTTCAGTCGCAAGTGTGGCATAGTAGTACTTGTTTGGGTCGATGCTCATCTCGGGCGCTGTGTCGTACATACCCTCGCGCTCGTTGGGAGCCAATGCCGCAGCTGCACCGGTCGATGCAACTGCACCAGCGGCTGGTGCTTCGGCGGCTGGTGCTTCGGCGGCTGGTGCTTCGGCAGCCGGTGCTTCGGCAGTCGGTGCTTCGGCAGCCGGCATGCCCGGCATGCTGCACGCAGCGAGCAGTGCGACGATCGCAGCCAGTGCGGCCACACGCCACAGAGAAGTCCGCCAGATCTTTGCGATCAGGATTTCCGTCACGACGCACCTCCAGCCAGTTGTACCAGCAACTTGCCGGCAGCGGTCACGGTTGCCACAGCCGCACCCTGGCCCTTCATGGCGGCACACACGCCGTCTGTCATCCGGGCTACCTCGGAACTGCGGTTGTTGTGAAAGACGTGATACGCGCCTTCCAATAGCCAACGGCTGTCGCTCTTGTCCACCAGCGCGTGGAGGACCGGCACCAGAGCCGCCTGTCCGGTCGCAGCCAGCGCTTCGGCAGCCTTCCAGCGCACACCGGCGTCGTCTGTCTCCATCAGGTCAATGAGCGTATTGATCACCGCTTCAGTCGGGTGATCGGCCAGATAGCGGATGGCATCTTCGCGTACCTGGCTCTCCTGGCCGCTGTCTGCGGCAGTTTTGACTGCTTCGTCGATAGATGAAATCGACATCGTTCAACTCCTTACACAATGTGGATTGCGATACCTGGCATTGGCTGATGGCCATGTGTGCCACGGTGATCGGGAAATCAGGACGGGAACTCCATCTTCCGGCAAAGGTGCTTCCGCCACGGTACTGCAGTGTACATCATCTGCTCTGGAATCAGTGCTTTTGCAATTCTCCAGCACAGAGAAAAGAGCTGCCTGCTGCCGGCGTCGCCTCAGCCGGCGCCGGCCAGGGCGCCCTTGCCGCCGTAAAAATCCCACCACGGCTTGGCGCCTTTCGCCAGCACCTGATTGAGTGCCGTAATGTTTTGAACGCCGCGATCTTCCAGCCAATCGATCAGGGCGTCGTATCCCTGGGTCGCAAAGACAGGAATGCCATCCTGCCAGGTGGCGCGGCCACAGAGCACGCCGGAGAAGGGCGTACCGGCCTCGGCGGCCAGTTCCAATGTCTCGCGAAAGACGTCGTCGCTCACGCCTGCGCTCAGATAGATAAAGGGCTTCTGCGCCAGCGCAGCTGCCTCGCGGAAGAGATCCATGGCCTCGGCCTTGCTGTATGCCTGGACCCCTTGGAAGGTGGACGTGCCCGCAACAAAGGTCATGTTCACCGGCACCTCGACCTTGAGGATATCCACGCCGTACTCGGGCTTGGAGAACTCGGCCATGTAGGCCTTGACCATCTCTGGCTTGGCCTTGGCAAATTCCAGCCCCTTGGCGTCGCCTAGCACATCGTTGTAGCAGATGGGCTCCAAGAAGAAGGGCACGTCCTCTGCTTTACATTCGCTGCCGATGCGCTCGATAAAGGCCTGCTTGGCGCTGTTGATGCGCGCAGGATGAGAGGAGTTGTAGTAGAGCAACACCTTGATCGCAGTGGCGCCTGCGGCGACCAGCCGGCGCACGCTCCACTCAGGCAGCAGATCGGGCATGCGGCTGTCGTCGGTCGTATCATAGCCCGTCTGTTCGTAGGCGAGCAGGACACCGGTGCCGGGCGCACGAGCCTCCAGCGCAGGCAGGCCAAACTCGGGGTCCATGAGGATGGCGCTGGCGTGCCTGGTCAGCACCTGTGTGACGGCTGTCTTGAATTGCGTCATCTCCGCAGCAGAGACGGGCGCTCCGCCGCGTGCCTTGCTGATCGACTTCTGGAGCGAGCCACGCTGGTCCATGGCTGCAGCGGCAATGACGCCCTGTTCATTGGCGCAGTGATGGATGCCGGCAATTTTGCCTTTGGTGAGTGTACCCTGTGCCATCTAGGCCTCCTGTGTTTGAAATAGTCCCGGTCGTTTGTTTTTGGCCAAATCTCTTGCGGGCTGCGGTCGACGGAGCCAGATGGGTCTCAACCGGCGCCCATCGTATCCCCTCCCAAGTCCCGATCCAAACAAGCGCTGTGAAGTCCCGCTGTATACGCTGTCTGCGCGCAGCGGACGCGTCCTCCGCTCAGATCCATGCCCCTGGTGGGGCGCTCAGGTCAGTACGCCGAAACTGCCGCGGCGCACAAGCATTTTCGTCAATTCGAGCACCGGCATGACGGTGGCGGCCAGCACGGCAACGATCACCCAGTCGATCCACGGCAAACTGTAGGCGCCGAATGGATTCTGGAGGAATGGCACATAGAGGATCAGGGCGAGCAGGAACAATTCCCACAAAATCGCCAGATTGAGCCATTTGTTGGCGAAGGGAGCGCGCAGCACGGAGTGACGATCGGAGCGAAAGTTGTAGGCTTTGAAAAACTGGATGAGTACCAGGCAGACAAAGGTCATTGTCATCGCTTCTTGTAAACTCCGCCCGGAGTGGATCGCCCAGACAAAGAGCCCGAGATTGACGACGGTCGACCAGATGCCGCCGGCAACCATGAGGCCAACCACCGGCCGCGTGAAAATGCCTGTTTGGGGATTGCGCGGCTTGCGCTGCATAAGGTCCGGGTCGGGTGGGTCAACCGCCAATGCCAGCGCCGGCAGCCCATCCGTTGCCAGGTTGACATAGAGAATCTGCACGGCACTGAGTGGCAGGGGCAGCCCGAGCAACGTCGCGCCTGCCATCAGGCCGATCTCGCCGATGTTGGACGACAGCAGATACATTAAGTATTTCTTGATGTTGTCGAAGATGCCACGCCCTTCGCGCACCGCCTCGACGATGGATGCAAAGTTGTCGTCGGTCAGGGTCATCGCCGCCGCTTCCTTGCTGACATCGGTGCCGGTGATGCCCATGGCGATGCCGATGTCAGCTTTCTTGAGCGCCGGCGCATCGTTGACTCCGTCACCGGTCATGGCGACGATCTGGCCGTGACTCTGCAGGGCGCTGACCACACGCAGTTTGTGTGCAGGCGACACCCGCGCATACACTTCGATGCTTTCCACCTCGCGCTGGAAGGTCGCTTCGTCGAGATCCTCCAACGCAGCCCCGGTCAGAACGCGACCCTGCTTGAGCAGCCCCAGATCCTGGGCAATGGCCCGTGCGGTGAGCGGATGGTCGCCGGTGATCATGACTGGTTTGATGCCTGCCTGCTCGCAGGTCTCGATAGCGATTTTGACCTCGGGGCGCGGCGGGTCGATCATGCCTACCAGCCCCAGGAAGGTCAGCCCCTGTTCGGCGGCTTCCGGCGATGCATCTTGCCGCATGGCCACGGCCAGGACGCGCAGCGCCCGGCTTGCCATTTGCTGTGCCTGTTCTTCAATCTTGGCCAGCTCTGGCGCTGACAGGCCAGCCTCGCCTTCAGCGGTGAGAACTTTCGTGCAGGAGCGCAATATGACTTCCGGCGCACCTTTCGCATAGGCAACAATCGCACCGTTGTTGTCGTGCAGCGTAGTCATGCGCTTGGTCTCAGGTGTGAAGGGGATTTCATGGACGCGCGGAAAGTGCTCTTCGCTCGTTGCACGTTCGATGCCAGCCTTGGCCGCAGCGACTACCAGCGCTCCCTCGGTTGGATCGCCTTTGATATGCCAGCGGCCGCTCTGCCCATCGCGCACGAGGGTCGCATCGGACGACAGCATGCCGGCCTCGAGTGTCTGGCGGAGCCACGGCGAGAGGGTCGCTTCCACACCGTCGCACCGGAACTCGCCCTGAGGCTCGTAGCCGGCTCCAGTGACGGTGTAGCGCTGACCGCCGGCGACGATCTCGCGCACGGTCATCTCATCCTTGGTCAGCGTGCCAGTCTTGTCGGAGCAAATGACTGACGTGCTGCCCAGCGTTTCTACCGCCGAAAGGCGGCGCATGAGCGCATGGTGTTTTACCATGCGCTGCACGCCAATGGCGAGCGAAATGGTGACTACGGCGGGCAGTGCCTCCGGTACGACGGCCACAGCGAGCGCAATGCCGAAGATCAACATCTCGACGAGCGGTTGACCGCGCACCAGGCCGAGCGCAACAATAATCCCGACGACGACAAATGCTGCCCGTGCCAGCAACCCACCGACGCGGTCGAGCTGCTCCTGGAGCGGCGTGCGGCCTGTCTCGATGGTCTCCAGCAGTTCCGCAATTTTCCCAAACTCCGTGCGCATGCCGGTGTCGGTCACGACGGCGCGCCCGCGACCATAGGTGACGGCCGTACCGGCAAAGACCATGTTCCTGCGGTCGCCGACGCCCAACTCCGCGCTGTCCAGCACCTCGACAGATTTGCTGACCGGCATCGACTCACCCGTCAGCGCCGCCTCCTCCGCTTTGAGGTTGATGGATTCGATGACCCGTGCATCGGCAGGGACGCGATCTCCGGCATGCAACAGGACAACGTCACCCGGAACTAACGCGCGGGCAGGTACCTCGCATTCTGCTCCCTCGCGCAGCACCTTGGCCGTCGGAGCCGCCATTTCGCGCAATGCTTCGATGGCGCGCTCCGCACGGTATTCCTGGACAAAGCCCAACAGCACGGCAAACAGCACGATGACCGCAATGGCCACCGCTTCAATGCCGTGCCCCAGGAAGGCCGAAAGCGCAGCGCCAACCAGTAAAATGATGATCAGGACATTCTTGAATTGTTCCAGCAGGATTTCCCATGCCGAAACGCCGCGCGTCGCCTTGAGTTCGTTGGGGCCGAACTGCACCAATCGGTCGTTGGCCTCAGCGGCGGATACTCCTGCAGTGGAACTCTGCAGATCGGCCAAGACCTGGTCGACAGGGCGTGTGTACCATGGTGTGGACGGCCTCTCTGGCGTTGGTTCCATGAGCGTGTTATCCGTCCAGCCCATCGATGACACTGCCCAGAATATCGACGATCTGATCGACCTCGTCGGCATTGATGACGAGGGGTGGCGCAAAGGCCATCGTGCTGCCGACGTTGCGTGTGCGCAGCCCGCGCGCCATACAGGCATTGTAGATGGCGAGCGCCTTGGCCGGATCCGGCTCGCGCGTCTCCTTGTCTTTGACGATCTCGACCCCACAGAGGAGGCCGCGCCCACGCACTTCGCCGACGATGCTGAAGTCGAGCAGTTTGCTCAGACCTGCTTTGAGACGTTCGCCCATGAGCCGACTGTTTTCGACCAGGTTGTCGCGTTCAATGATTTCCAGGTTCTTGAGCCCGACTGCACAGGCTGCGGCATGGCCAGAATAGGTGTAGCCGTGCATCCACGTTTCTTCTGGCGGCGCCGTCTCGATAACCTCGCGGATCGCGTCCGAAATCTGGATGCCGCCGAGCTGTAAGTAGCCGCTGGTGACGCCCTTGGCGAAGGCCATGATGTCGGGGCGTAGCTCCCAATGTTGCTGGCCGAACCACAGTCCCGTCCGGCCAAAGCCGCAGATGACCTCGTCGGCGATGAGCAGCACATCGTACCTGTCGCAGAGAGCGCGCACGAGCGGAAAGTAGTCGTCCGGCGGTACGATGACACCCCCTACACCCTGGATCGGCTCGACAATGAATGCAGCGACATTCTCTGGCCCTTGCCGCAGAATTTCCTCTTCCAGCGCACGGGCTGCTGCCTGCCCCACGGTCTCGCCGGCCTGCATCTCGCCGGTGTAGCGATAGGGATTGGGCGCCGGGATATGAGAGAAGCCAGGCGCCAGCGGGCCAAACATCGTGTGATAGCGCGGGAGACCGGTGGCAGCTGTCGCCGCAACCGTGATGCCGTGGTACGCAGCCTGGCGCGAGATGATTTTGAACTTGTCCTTCCTGCCCA
>CAIRNL010000832.1 GCA_903879975.1 uncultured Chloroflexota bacterium
CCAGCGCAGCAACCGCCGCTACGTATAAAGCGGTCGCGCCTCACCTCGCCCAACATGGCGCCGATTACAACCGGCTGACCGACGGTCGGCGTCACCTCGCTGTGCCCGCCCGCGACGATGATGCCTAGAGCGCGGCATGCCTGACCGATCTGGGTGAAGATTGTGGATACCAGGATTGTATCAGTTGTCGCCACAGGCAAGAGCACCGTGGGCAGATAGAAGCGCGGGGTCGCACCCGTCACGCCCAGATCGTTGGCGCACACGTTGACGGCATAGTACCCGATCTGGTCGGTGGCAAAGGTGATGGGGTCGCTCTTGGCGACCAGCAGATTGTCATGATCCACTGCAAAGTCAATGACCGCAGCATCTTCGCCGATCGAGGGTCCGACCAGTAACTGCGGGTGGGTAGTAGGCAGTTCGCGTAGGAGTGTTGCCAGAAGCTGATGTGGAAGTTTGCCTGCTGGCAGGTACGCCGACGCTTGTGAGTGCGCTTGTGTCACACAGTGTGTCCGTTAGTTGATGACATGTACGGGCATGCCGAGATAGGCCAGGCGATAGAGTGTCGAGGCGTCCGTGTCATTGAGCATGGCGCAGCCGAAGGTTGCCGGCTGGCCGATGAGCCCCGACCAGATCTTCCTGCCAGTCTGCCAGGCGACCGGCAGGCCGTGAATGCCGTTCTCGAAGGGGCCGACGTCGTAGATACCCAGCCAGTAGGGCATATCCAGCCGCCAGACGTTGCTCTTGGCGTTGAGAATCTTCGATTGCACAGCATAGTTACCCGCCTTTGTGCGCCGTTCACCGGCGCCCGTGCTGCACGACCACGCATGCAGCAGGCGCTCACCCTGATAGAGCCAACACTGCTGCCGGCTGAGGCTCACGACGAAGCGCGTGCCCGAGAGTGGCACAGGCGGCAGAGTGAGGTCCAGTGGCGGTGGGCCGTAAGGAATCTTGATCTCCATGCCGTCGTAGACGGTCTCACTGTCTGGCAGGTTGTTGGAGGTCTGGATGGCCAACAGAGTCGTGTTCAGCGCCTTGGCGATGGTTGACATCGTGTCGCCAGGCTGGACCGTGTAGTAGAAGAAACCGCTGCGCGGCGGGCCGATGGGCGTGAGCGGGCGTCCGGATGTACTGCCAGCAGCGATACCAGGGATCAGGAGTGGCTGGCCAGCAAAGACTGTGTTGGGATCGGCAATGCGGTTGGCCTGGAGCAATGCACCAAGCGAGACCTCATAGGTGGCTGCAATCTGGCTCAGGCTCTCGCCGGGTACAACGCGGTGCTCGTAAGCGGGTGTGCGTGGGCGCAATTCATCGCCCGTGGCGGGCAGGAGAAGTTGGCTGCCGGCGCTGAGCGGAGCATCGAGCGAGTCGAAACGATTCAGGCGGCGCAACGAGTCGGCGTCAACACCGGTGCGCAGTGCAATCAGGCCCAGCGTATCGCCGGAACGAATCGTGTACGGGCGATTGAGACTGCCGAGCGGGTTGCCGCTGCGCTCAACAGGCA
>CAIRNL010000833.1 GCA_903879975.1 uncultured Chloroflexota bacterium
AGGAAACCGATCTTCGTGGTCAAGTTTCAGCAGAAATTCTGGGGTGAGCTTTTTGTCGGCGTACTTGTTCAGCGTGGCAAGAATCTGATCAAGTTCCTTACGATCCAGCGCCATGTTCGCTGCCTCCTGTGATCTGGGAACGATTTTCCGTCAGCATTGTGGTTTCAATTCTTTGTTTGCGTGACATGAATCACTGCTCTACTCTACATTGTGAAATCCATCACTTGCCAGTGGCACCCGTAATTACCGGCAGGGGACAAGTGTCACTTTGTCCATAAGGGGTCTGGTTTGAGGAGACGCCAGCGGTAGAAAGCCGCAGCGATCCGGGGTGAGGGATTCAAGAAAGCTACGCCGGCAACAAGGCTACTTGCCGGAGCGCGACCTCCAGGGTATAGACAGTCCTATTTTGAATGCCCTGATGGGAGGGGCACAGCAACGGCCAATGGGGCCGTTGCTGTCTCGAATGCAGGTGGTTTTGGCATGATTGGCAGCACCAGTGGCGGCGGGTCAGACTGGTTGTGCACGGGTCTTTACTCGAGTGCAGAGCCTGGTGCAGGCACAATGCGCAGTCCAGGCCGGTGTGGGGTATAGTCAATACGGATTGGCGGGCATCATTTCCCACCCCGTCAGGCGGTGAACGCGCGTCGCTCCTCCCTCACTGAAGAGCCTGATCTCGATACTATCTGCGTTTGACGGGTAGATACGCCGCACTGCAGCCTGACGATCATTTGCAAATACCTCGACCACTGACTTGTCAACGAGGACGCGGAGGCTGAGCAGTTCGGTGCCAGCCAGGTGCAAAGGTCCTGCCTCGACAACCTGACGGCCCATCTCAGGACTACTCGAACGCCGGGCATCAATAAAGAGCTTGTGAGCAACTCGGTCGTAGCCAATCACAGTTTCTTCGCTGCCGTCCGGGGCACAGCAGACTTTGATCCCACAACGAGCGGCACCGAACGGCTCCAGCACCAATTCCAGATCGATCACGTTGCCTTGAATTGACTCGACGCGCAGTTCGCTGTCGGGCTGCACCCATAGGTGGCAGACACTACGTTCGTTGTAACGCAGGCCCTTGAGTTCCTCCACGGGACGCATGCACAATCGATGATCTTGTCCCAGCCAGAGTTCCCGTGGCAGGCTGAAAACACCCGACCACGCACTTGTCTTGTCCGTGGCCTCGCTCCACTGGTCAAATATCCAGGCCCACATGATGCGACGCCCTTTGGCGTCCACCAGGCTTTCGGGCGCAAAAAAGCTATTGTCCACCCAACTCATCTGTTCATGGAACTCGGGATAAAATTGCTCGTTGCGCCAATCCCCTACATAGTAACGGCAACCCAACTCATGGCTGATGCCCATGAGTACCCACTTGTCACCCAGTTGAAAAAAATCAGGGCAGGAAACATCTTCCCGCAAACTGACTCCTTCTACGCCGTGGGCAAAAAGGTCACCAACATACTGCCACTGGTCGAGTTCCTGCGCCTTGAAGACGGCTGGGCGCACACCCCCAAAAATAGCGTAGTAGGTGTCCCCCTCTAACCAACCATGGGGGTCCCATGCCGCATAGGGCAGGTTGGCTGGCTCGCGCCACTTGTCCTTGCTTTCCACCGGCACAATCGGGTTGCTGGGCAACTTCTGCCACGAATCAAGCTGGGCTTCACTGCTTGTGGCAATACAATTGCCAGCTTTGACGCCGTGATACAGCATCGTGGCCTGCCCTTGTTTGTTGATGAAGCAGTTCCCGCTGAATATGCCTTCTTCCGGGCTGTCAGGCGTTGGTAAAAGACAAGGGGGGTGATGGCGCCAGTGCAATAGGTCATGGCTCGACACATGGCCCCAGCAATGCACTCCCTGATCCTGGTAGATATAACTCAGGTGATAACGACCATTCCAGTAGACTGCACCATTCGGGTCAGCAGGTCTGGCATAATCTTCCGGCACAACGAAATGATAGACTGGCCGGTAGGGGTCTTTGAGCAGGTGTAGGCGCAGGGCACGCGCCGCAAGAATCATCGATTCAGCAGTCATCATTTCCATTTTTATTGTCTTTCCTCCAGGGATCGCTGCTGCTGCACGTTGCACAACCATGGCCAGCTATGCCTAACCAGCACATACCGGCGCTATCGCTGCACTCCCTATAGCTCGTAGAGACCCTGGAACAGGTCAATCAGATCAGCCCGCTCTCTGCGCACATAGACTGGGATGTGCTCCAACGGCGCATCGGCAACGATGTGTTGACCACCAGCCTGCTCTTTACCTGTCCATGCGTCACACCAGTGCACTCCTGCAGGGAGGTATACTGTCCGGCTACGAGCCTGATAGCGCGTAATTGGTGCAATCAGTAGATCAGGGCCGAAGAGAAACTGGTCTTCCACTGTTATGGCCTGTAAGTCGTCGGCAAAGTCAAAGAAAAGCGGCCGCATTGGGGGCAGCCCCCTCTCTGAAGCGAACTTCATCTGTTGCATGACATAGGGCCGCAAGCGCTCCCTTAAGAAGATCGCCGCGCGGATGTGACGGTATGCATCTCCCCCAATGGTCCATGCCTCATTGTTCTTGCGATGGCCGTGTGTCCGAAAAACTGGAGTGAAAATCCCGTACTGATACCCCATGCCTAAGCCAATTGTATGTCTGTCGAGCGAACTACGCCAGTGCATGGAAAGCATTCCGTGCGTGTATCAGTCAGCGCCAGTGAAAGTACTTTGTCATCGTACTCCTGGGGTTGGTGGAATGCGACGAGCGCAAAACACTGAGCGGACTGCGACGGAATGTGGCAGCGGAAAGCAGTCTTTGCGGGATCTCGCGGTTTCTGAGCAAATGGTCGTGGGAGCCTGAGCACGTGGCCCAGGTGTGGCAACAGCGCTTCTGGGTGTGGATGAGTAGGACCGAGCAGCGGATTGTCACAGGTCACTGTCTGTTCACCGGGTCTCCTGTTGGGGCAACGCTACCCCTTGCTAGCAGTCCTATGCCGCCAGCGAGCGACGGTGATTCAGATGGAGAGATAAAAGCAGAAATGCGTCCCTTTTCGTCGTCCAAGCCATGTTGACGTGCCGCCTGCCTTCCGGTACCATCCCCCTATCGATTGGCATTTTCGCTAACCTTGTGTGAGCGTCCACCATGCGCGACCAGATTCTCGCCATCGACAACGGCACGCAGAGCGTGCGCGCCTTGCTCTTCGACCTGCGCGGCAACCTGCTGGCCAAATCACAGGTGCACATTGAGCCCTATTTTGCGCGCAGGCCCGGCTGGGCCGAGCAGAACCCAGACTATTACTGGAGCGCACTCTGCCAGGCGTGCCAGGGACTATGGGCCAGACCCAACGTCGACCGGAAGGCCATCGCCGGGGTGGCCCTGACCACCCAGCGCGCCACGGTGATCAATGTCGACCGCCAGGGCCGGCCGCTGCGCCCTGCCATCGTCTGGCTCGACCAGCGCCGCACGCCCAGCCAGCCGCCGCTCGGCGGGCTGTGGGGGCTGGCCTTCAAACTCGCTCGCATGTCGGAGACCATCGCCTACATCCAGGCCGAGGCAGAGGCCAACTGGATTCGTACCCACGAGCCACAGATCTGGGCCGAGACCTACAAGTATCTCTATCTCTCCGGCTATCTCACTTTCAAGCTCACCGGCCGCTTTGCCGATTCGGTCGGCTGCCAGGTGGGCTTCATGCCCTTCGACTACAAAAAGCTGCGCTGGGCCGCACAGTGGGACTGGAAGTGGCGTGCCGTGCCGATGGCGTCAGACATCCTGGTCGATCTGGTGCCACCGACACAAACCATCGGCGAGATTGGCAGCGAAGCTGCTGCAGCGACCGGCATTCCCCAAGGACGGCCCCTGATCGCAGCTGCCGCAGACAAGGCGTGCGAGGTCATCGGTGCAGGCGCGCTGGCGCCGCACATCGGCTGCATCAGCTACGGCACAACAGCCACGATCACGACGACGCAGACACGCTACATCGAGCCGATCCCGCTGATCCCACCCTACCCAGCCGCAATTCCACATGCCTACAACCTGGAGGTGCAGATCTACCGTGGTTTCTGGATGGTGAGCTGGTTCAAGACCGAGTTTGGCCAGCGCGAACTGCGACTCGCCGAAGAGCAGGGCGTCGCTCCGGAGAAGTTGCTCGACGATCTGGTCGCCGATGTACCGCCAGGCTGCGACGGACTCATGCTCCAGCCCTACTGGTCACCAGGCCTCAAGGTGCCGGGGCCGGAGGCGATGGGTGCGGTCATCGGCTTTACCGACGTGCACACGCGCGCCCACCTCTACCGGGCAATCCTGGAGGGGCTGGCCTATGGGCTGCGCGAGGGCAAGGAGCGGCTGGAGCAGCGTGCGGGTACCCCCATCACCGAACTGCGCATTGCCGGCGGCGGCTCGCAGAGTGACGCAGCCATGCAACTCACGGCCGACATCTTCGGCCTGCCTGCCACACGCCCGCACGTCTACGAGACATCGGGGCTAGGGGCAGCCATGGACGCCGCAGTTGGCCTGAAACTGCATCCGGACTTCGTTACCGCCGTCCGAGAGATGACCCGCGCCGGCCAGGTCTTCGAGCCGAACCATCGCACCCATGTCATGTACGATGCCCTCTACCGCCGCATCTATCTCAACCTCTACGAGCGGCTGAAACCGTTCTATCAAGAAATCCGGGAGATCCTTCACCCTTCTCTTTCATTCTCTGATCCTCTCACCTTTTCACCAGATCACTCTGCCACCGCACCAACACACGATACCCCCCATTCCACGGATCCGCGCGGGCAAACTGGCTGACGATGCCGGTCACTGCGAAGCGATCTCCTGCGTGCACATATGGGCGCCTCCACGCAAGTGTGCTGCGCACAGTGACGCGCACCGGCTCGGCCAGTGGATCGGCGGGGTCGACTAGATAGATGCTGTCACCCTGCCAGCCGCTGACAGCGCCACTGAAGGTGACCAACCGACCTTCGAGCGACTCTCCAATGTCGCGCACGTGCACCGGCAGCGGGTCGAGCGGAGCACCACCTTCGATGCGCCAGATCTGTTCTGCTGTGTCGAGCACCAGTTCCATCTCGCCGCGGAAGGAGTCGAAGCGCCCGCGCAACAGTACGATATCGCCGACAGAGAGGGGCGGGAACTCGCCGCGGCGCAGGTACACGTTGACACCGATGTCAGCCGTCACACCGTCGCCAGCCCTATCGGCCACGTAGATATTGTTGCCAAAAAGATTGGGCGGCGCCACCACGACGGCACGCAACTCGACCCATGCCTCCAGCCCGGCCAGTTTGGACTGCGCAATCGAGCCTGGCAGTCCGCCGGCCTGGCCATGCGCCGGTTCGAGTGTGGGTGCTACCGGCGGGCTGGCAGGACGCTCGGCGTCTGATGGCGCCGGCTGGCTTGGCCATGGCATGAAGTCGTCGGCGCCAGTGTTGGCATTGGGGCGGCCCGGCGTGGCATCGGCATTCCAGACCCATGCACCGCCGTCAGGCAGGCGCGATAGAGTGTGCCCGTGCGCCAGAGTAGCATCCCACGCGATGCGGTCACGTTCAACCCCTTGCGGATCGAGCAGGCGTACGACGCCACTATCGTTGCGCAGGCTCAGACGGTTGGCCTTGTGCAGAAGCAGCAGCCGCTCACCGGCGCCGATGTAATGTCCGGCGCCAAAGGTCATGGCGTGCGCAGTTGCCACATCCTCGCCGTCGAGCAACTGCCAGCCGGTCAGTAGAATCGGATCTGCGCTGGGGTTGTAGAGTTCGACATACTCATCCTCGCTGTCGACGGTGCCATCTTTGTCGTAGTCGTTGCGCGGCGCGGGCAGCACCTCGTTGAGCACAGGCATGCCACCATCACCAGCACGTACGAAGAAGGGTGCGGTCACAGCAAAGTCGCCGTCGAACTGTGTGGCCACCGCCGTGAAAATTGCACCGGGCAGGGCAGGGAGACGTACCGTCCACCGGCCATCGGGTGCAGGAACATCCAGGCGGTAGATAGGCCGGCCGTCCTGCCAGATCGCCAACCCGGCCATCTCGCCGCTCCGGTCACCGTAGTAGACGTTCACCGTGATGGCATTGGCCGGTTCGAGCCACTCGCCCATCCAGCGCAGTTGGCCGCCGCTATCTTCCGCCAGCATGGTCAGCCACAGACCTGGCGACGAACTCACCCAGCCGCGGCGCGCGTAGAGCGCATCGCGCAGGCCGACCTCATCCGTCATGAGCACAGCCAATCCGGTGTAGCGCGGCTGGTAGGCCGGGACACCGGGCAGGTCCGGATTGCTGTTGCCGGCAGGCAGGGCGGGAACACCAGCGGCGCGCCAGGCATCGAACCATGCAGCAAGGCTCGAAGGCGGATCGCCCCGTGCTGCCAC
>CAIRNL010000834.1 GCA_903879975.1 uncultured Chloroflexota bacterium
CACGGCAGGAAGCTGGCATTCTCCACTGGGTCCCATGCCCAGTAGCCACCCCAGCCCAATTCCATGTAGGCCCACTGGCTGCCCATGATAATGCCCAGCGACAGGAAAATCCAAGGGATCAGCGTCCAGCGACGCACAGTGCGCACCCACTCGTTGCCGAGACGCTTGCTCAGAAGAGCGCCGACCGCAAATGCAAAGGGAACGGCCATGCCCACATAGCCCAGGTAGAGCATAACGGGATGGAGGATCATCCAGTAATTCTGCAAGAGCGGGTTGAGTCCCTGGCCGTCGGGCGGTACAAAGCCGACTCGCTTGAAGGGGTCTGCGGCAAAAACCAACAGCACCAGAAAGAAGAGCGACGTCGCCAACAGCACGGCGTTGACATAGGGCATCAACACCTGATGTTTGTAGCGATTGGCCAGCGCAACCACTGCGCTGTAGCCGGAGAGGATGAGACACCAGAAGAGCAGACTACCCGCCTGACCGCCCCAAAGCGCGGAGAACTTGTAGAAGGCAGGGAGCGCTCGTTCAGAGTGGTTCCAAACATAGCTCAACTGAAAAGCATCGGTGAGCAGACCGTACCATAGAATGCCGGTCGAGATTGCCACCAACACAGCAACTGCGTAGACAGCATTGAAGCTACTATCAATCAGGCGGGTGTTGCGGCGCTGGCCGCCGAAGTAGCCGGCGACAATACCAAACACCGCCAGAACCAACGCTGTCATGAGAATCAGGTGACCAATGTCAAAGATCATGGGATATCCTCAGCAATTGAAAACGAAACTCGTGACCATACCATCCTATGCAGCATGTCGGAGAGCACATCCGGCGCCTGCCGCTCGAGCGGCCCATCAGGGCCGGATCTTGTCCAACAATTCGTTCATTCGTGCCTCGCTGACGATCGGCCCAATGACGATCTCTTGGATGTTGCCTTCGGCATCGATGAAGAAAGTCTCCGGCACACCCTTGATCCCGTAGCGACGTGCGGCGGCACTCTGCAAATCTGGCCCGTTCGGGTAGGTGATATCAAACTCGGCAAGGTAGGCCTTCGCAGCTGGCTCTTGATCGAGATAGTCCAGGCCCAAGAAGACGATGCCATTGTCCTGTTCGCGTCGCCAGCTTGCCTCCAACAGCGCGGCTTCATCTCGGCAGGGGTCACACCAGCTTGCCCAGAAGTTGAGCACCACGCCCTGTCCCCTCAGATCAGCCAGCGTGATCGTTTCCCCCTCGAATGTTGTGAAAGAGAAAGGAGGCGCTGCGCCACTGGCGCGGTGTTCCGATTGGTTAGTCTGGATCAGGCGAACTGCGAGCAGGCCGACGAAGCCGAGGGGAATCAAGACAAAAATTGCCTGCCAGATACGCACGGAGCGCCTGCGCGATGGGGTTTCAGCTGAAGGCATCGTGACGTTGTCCGGGCTGGTCGTCATCTCAGTCATAGTGTTTCAACTCCTCGTCCAACTTGCGGCGATAGTCATTCTCACTGTCCGTAGAGGCGGAAGGAGTGGCTGCAGCGGTCGTTGTTGCGTGTGCCTGTCCGCCGATCAAGCTGCGGATGCGCAACCAGAGGAAAACGCCACCGCCGATCATGACAACGACCGGCAGGATCCAGGCCAGCCAGTTGAACCCTTCGAGCGGTGGCTCGCCTAGCACCTGTGGGCCATACTGGGCGACGAAATAGTCTTTAATTTCCTGGTTGCTGTCGCCCTCGGCGAGTTTGACGGCGATCACCTCGCGCATCTGTTCGCACGCCTTGAGTTCGCAGGCATCCAGGCGCACCCCACTACACAGAGGGCACCAGAGTTGCTTAGACACCTCTTTGACATCATTTGGCGTGATCGTCGACACGGGGGCAGCACCCTCTTGCGCCGCAACAGGGAGTACGAGAATGGAAACCAGGAGGAACGCTACGACAGGGAGGAGAAGAAGGCAGATTCGAGCGATTGTTCGATTCATAGTTTGGAGTTTTGCTAGCATAACGAGCATCTATACCGGGCATAAAGCTAGCCAAATGGGCAGACCAGACAAGATGATCGGGCATCAACGCCTAGAGTACCAAGCTTCCTATCCATCCTAGGTGGAAGCGCTCATGATTTTATGGGATGGAGTATACCACAATTTTGAGCGCAGAAAGCACTTCCGGGTTGCTTTTCACTCCATCTGTTAAGGTTTCCGAGCATGGTCGTCTTTGTCCCGGCGACAGTTTGACCTTGATTGGGACAACTGGCCGACGGATAGCCTTTAGCAAGAACGAGGCCGGGCACCGCAAAGCACCCGGCCTCGAACCGGCGGAAGCAATTGGGAAGCGAAGGCTCGACTACGGCCGCGTCATGGCCGAGACATCGGCGCTCAGATCCTCGATGCTGTCATAGAGAGTCTGGATGATGTACTGTCCATTGTGTGCATACGAACCGGGGTCCTTGCTGGCCCACTGGTAGTTGTATGCTGCCCGCAGCAGGCGGGGTGTCCAGCCACTGAAGCCGTTGTCGCGGACAGCCTCTTCTGGATCGACGACGCCATTGGCATTGCCGTCCGTGAAGAAGTACGGATAGGCGTACGCATCATAGGCAATCGACGTACCCAAGGTGTCTGCAGCATATGCCTGGATGGCGGCGTACAGATCGGTGAGCATCGTGTCGATCTCGTAGTACAGGCCTTCCTCGTCATCGCCGTCACCATCGAAGTCAGTGAGGGTGTAACGAATGTCCTGCAGCGCGGCGCCGTCTTCGATCTCTTCGTGACACTCGGCGCAGTCTTCTGTCTTGACTTCCAGAGCATGTGCGCTATGGCAATCCTTGCACTGATTCATTTCGCCGTCGCCATGATCGAAGAAGCCAAGGTATTCCTTGCCTTCATACTGATACGCGCCGTGGGCTTCGGAGCCCCAGCGCGTGGCGCCAGCAGCGAAGTAGTGCGGATTCAGGAAACGCAAGCCCTCGGCCTGATCATCTGGGGCGGCATCGCCGATGAGGTTATCGACGCTGACGCCAGACTCACGGCCCTGATGGCAGTTCAGGCACAGATTCGTGTCGGAATCACCGCTGTCGATGGAGGCGCCGCTGGGGAACTTGACTGCGCCGGCCTCGTAGCGAGTGAACTCGACCAAATCGTTGTGGCAGGTTGCGCACTGGAAGCCGTTGGACGGCGGCGCCGACGTCACGACACCTTCGGCCAGCATCTGCGGGAGGCCGCCGGCGGTATGGCACTTGGCACACGAGCCAGGCACGACACCTTCTTCGTCCCAGTGGCGGAAGGCTTCTTCCGACCCGGCGAAGTGACCGGCATCAATGCGGCGCATGGCTTCCATGTCGACCGGTGCAGCAACCGCCTCATTCAGGCTGGCGATCGAATCGTACAGCAATTGGATGATGTACTTACCGCCATGTGCATATGCGCCAGGGTCCTTTTTCGAGGTCTGGTAGTTGTAGGCGGCCTCGAGCAGGCGCGGCGTCCAGGACGCGAAGCGATTGTCGCCGTTAATCTCGTCTTCTTCGAGCGCACCATTGGCATTGGTATCGATGAAGAAGTACGGGTGATTGTCAGGTGCGTAACCGATCGCCGTTCCGGCCACTTCGCTGGCATAGGTTTGGATGTTCGCCATGAGCGAATCCTGCAAACCCTGCAACTCATAGTAGATACCTTCGTCCACATCGCCGTTACCGTTGTAGTCAACCGCCGAGCCGGCCATGCGGATATTCTTCAGGTCATCGACCGAAGCAACACCCTCATGACAGGTTGTGCAGCCTTCCAGGTCCAGTTCCAGCGTATGGGAATTATGGCAGTCGATGCAGGTCTCGTAGCCTTCGACATGGGCGAACATGGCGTCATAGCTGTTCCCGTCATATTCATAGCCACCTTTGGCCAGCGTA
>CAIRNL010000835.1 GCA_903879975.1 uncultured Chloroflexota bacterium
CAATCCCGGAGCCGTGATGAACCAAACTGACCAAATGGTTGAATTCACCATGTGCGCTCGCACCTCGCACCGTCTTGCCATCCACTGCCAGGCCATGCAACTCACGCCCATCATGGGTGAGCAGCGTGCCGGCACCACCGCTTTCGTCAATCAAGCCCGCCTGAAACTTGCTCAAAGCTTCTTCCACTGTGGCGATGGTCACACCACACACGACACGACGCAGCGTCGCAAGACTTGGTATCCGACCTTTTTTCGGCTGCAATGCTGTTTTCAATTCGTCTCCGTGGCCTTGCACCCAACTGTTGATGTCAAGCAGCGTCTTTTTTCCGCTCATCAAGGCTGCGCCGATCACAACCAACAGAAACAGCCACTCGAATCGCTTCCCACGCGCATCTCGTGGATCCTCTACCTGGGCCAGCGCCTCAGCCAATCTGATATAGTTCGTTTTGCTCATCGCCTGCTCTCCTTTTTTGTTTGTCCACAAGGAAAGAGTAAGCGATGAGTTTTGTATTGTGCAACGCCCCCGTTGCCTGCAATTTCTATGGTATCACACGCCCGTTTCGCAACATGAATTCGCCCTATCGTTTCGCTTTCGGTGTCACTTGTGGCTCCGGTAGTAGATGTCCGTTCCTCTGTCTCTGATTCATTATACCTATCCTTGGACACTATTCCCCCCGTAAACTCCGGAGCTTTTCTGTTTTGGTTATTATAGACACAGTGGGCAATGCCACTCTTGTCGGAGGCACAGAGTGGCACAGACATGAAAAATCTACCCCCGAAAGAGGGAGGGGGTAGATTTGCCAAATCGCTCTACATGGGGGTGGGGACGGCGTCGTCGCTGCAATCCGTGATGTCCTTGCCGACAGGCGCCAACTGATGCGTGCCCCACGGGCTGGGCTGGCAATTCAGGTTACTTGAGTTCGTTGCGTGTGTAGCCAAGAATTTCGCGCGCGACGATGAGCGTGTTGATCTGGCCGGTGCCCTCGTAGATGTCGTTGATCTTGGCGTCGCGCATCCACTTCTCGACCAGAAATTCGGTGCTGTAGCCGAGCGGCCCCAACAGTTCCACGGCTTTCTGCGTGATCATGGTCACTGCGCGGCCGGCTTTGGCCTTGGCCATGGACGACTCTAGCTTGTTCTCCTGGCGGGCGTCGAGCAGCGCTGTGGCCTTGAGCGTCAGCAGCCACGCCGCACGCAGTTGCGCCTCCATGTCCAGCAGGTCGGCTTGAACGGAGCTCAATTTCCAGCGCGGCTTGCCATATTCCATCTTGACGCCTTCCTTGGCCAGGGTGTCGCGCGCGAACTCAAAAGCGGCGCGGCCGATGCCGATCGCACTGGCGGCCACAATCGGGCGGGTGGAGTCGAAGGTCTTCATCGCCCCCTTGAACCCCTTTTCGCCGGCACCCGTCTTGACTTCGGCGTCGCCGAGGATGTTGTCAGCCGGAATACGGGCGTTGTCGAAGAGAATCGAGGCGGTGTCGCTGGCACGGATGCCCAGCTTCTCCTCCACCTTGGCGATGATTACGCCGGGGGTGCCGGCCTCTACGACAAAGGGTTTCATGCCGGCACGGCCCGCCTTCTTATCGACCGTCGCCCACACCACCACCATGCCGTCGGACTCTTCAAGGGCCAGCTTGCCGCTGGTGCAAAAGATCTTCTGGCCGTTGAGAATCCACTCATGGGTGGCAGGGTCGAACGTCGCTGTCGTCTGGATGTTCCCTGTGTCCGAGCCAGCCTGCGGCTCAGTCATGGCCATGGCACCCCACTTGGCCGGGCCTTCGGTATAACGCGTCAGGAAACGCTCGATCTGCTCCGCCGTACCGACCGCTTGCACGGCCGCGCCCCCCAACCCGCCGCCCGGAATACACAGGTAGATGCCGGCATCCCCCCAACTCAGCATCTCGATCATGTGGACGAGCATCAAGTTGGCGGTACTCTGCCTGGCCTCCTCTTGGGCCGGCGCTTCCAGCACGGCGACGCTGCCCTGCCCATTGGCCGAGCCATTCGCCCTGCCTGCCAGGGCAGCCTCTTTCTTGGCCACAGCACGCGCCTTGGCAGCGGCAATATTGGCACGCTCCATCTCCTGCATCTGCGGGAGCATCAGAGCGATGTAGCGCAGTGGGCGCTCATGTTCGTGATCGTCGAGCCGGCGGCTGTCCGGACGCATGGCGTGCTCCGCCACGATCTGGACGCTGCGCAGTTGCTTCTCGATAGATTCCGGTACTTTGAATTCGATAGCCATTCGTTGGTTCCCTTCTGCTGCGTTACGCCAGTACGGCGCCGTCCATTGTCACAAAGCCGCGCCCGTTCCGTAGCCACAGTTCTACCGGATGCTCACGGATGTAGCCGTGGCCGCCGAGCACCTGTACGGCACCATCGGTGACTTCGAGCACCATCTTGTCGGCGTAGGTTTTGGCCAGATAGGCGGCCTTGGATGCATCCTCGCCATTGTCATACTGATAGGCCGCTTCCCACACCATGAGCCGCGTTCCTTCAATTTCAATGCGCATCGTAGCCAACAGAAACGCGATACTCTGGCGATGGGCGATAGGCTCGCCAAATGCCACGCGATCCTTGGCGTAGGCGAGCGCGTATTCGTAGGCCGCACGCGCCATGCCAACGGCAAGCGCCGCCAGCGTGAGGCGGCTGAGCGTCAGCAATTTCTGGATACGGATGCCCTTGAGGCCGCCCAGACGGTTGGCTTTGGGCACCGTCACGCCGGCAAACTCCACCTCATACAGCTCGAGCGCCTGCACCCCCATGAGCTTGGTGCGCCGGCCCACCTTGATGCCCGGCGCATCGCCCGGCACGATAAACGCCTGGGTCGCGCCGTTCTCCTGGGCATACACCAGGAACCACTCGGCACCATCGGCCAATGGCACATAGCTCTTCTTGCCGTTGATGACGAAGGTATCGCCCTCCTTCACTGCGCTCGTCCGCAGTTCAGCCGGGTCGAACTGGACGACCGGCTCAACGAGGGCGGCAGTCACCTTGGGAAAGGATTCCTCGCAGAAGCGGGCCAGAAAGTCTGCCTTCTGCTTGTCACTGCCGAATTGAACGATGGGAATTGCAAAAAGATTCGGGGTCAGGAGATGCAGCGTGATACCCAGATCGCCCCAGGCCAGTTCTTCGAGATAGAGCGCATTGGTCAACGCAGAGTACTCACCGTAGCCGCCATACTGGGCGTCGATAGCGCCAGGTAACAGCCCGATCTCCCATCCGAGCTGCACGACCTGGTCCGGTATGTGTTTGGACTCTTCCGCCTCACGAGCAACCGGACGAAGATTCTTTGCGGCGTAACGGCGCACCGTATCCACCAGCATCTTCTGTTCGGACGTCATGTCAAACGAGTACATAATGGCTCCGTTTCACGCAGGGTAGAGTGGCTGCCGTGCCCCCCAACGAAGGAAGCCGTGAACAGCCTTGGCCTCACTGACCCCCTTCACGCGAGGGCAGACACCTGTAGCGTACGAAGCCCATGTTGTGCGGCGGTTGTGAGCAGGTTGAAACAAGGCTGATACTTTGCCGATCCAGCCTCGTGCAACAACTCACCACGAACAACAGCGAGATGTCCATGCAGCCGATATCCTCGGCGAGGAGTCTGGCATACGCTGATCGACGGGCAGGCATCTCCTTTCAATTTCGAACTTGCCAGGTTACGCGGTACAATCTCAGCGATGATCGGTCAACG
>CAIRNL010000836.1 GCA_903879975.1 uncultured Chloroflexota bacterium
CGCTGCACCGCATTCCTGTGCCTCCCGGCATGCCTGTGTCACGGCCAGGTTCAGTTCGTTGCCCGCTTCGGCCAACGCCCTGGCGCCCAGCGCTGATGCAAGCTGGCGTGCGGCTGGGTCGCGGCTGACGACGATGATTTCGGCGAAGGCGCCTGCTTTTTGCGCCACGCGCAGGGTGCGGTCAAGCAGGTAGGCGCCGAGCTGGGCGCGCTCTGCCGGGGAGAAACTGGCGGCCAGGCGGCTCTTGGCGGCAGTGAATGGTTTCGCCGGAACGATCAGCCAGGGCTTCATCGGTTGGCTGCAGTGGCACGATTCTTGGTTGTCGGCTGGGACGATTGTCTCTTCAAGCCAAGCGCAAAGTGGAGCGCAGCTTCGGCCAGCGCAGCTTTGTCATCCAATGTATGCATGATTGTGTTGGTCACGAGGGCTGGCATGCGCACATGATCGGCCGCGGCCGCATCCTCCCTGTCGAGGATGAAGCCGTCGAGCAGTCCGTCGTAATGCGCGGCGATGGTTACCGGCGTCACCGGCAGCCCCATCTCACGCATCATCTTGGCTGCCGGCCCCTTGAGTGCCTTGCCCCCCACAATCGGTGCGACTGCCACCTTGGGCGCACGCAGGCTGGCCAGCAGGCCGCGCAGGTTGCCAACGCTCAGGATCGGGTCGACGCTGAGATAGGGATTGCTCGGGCAGATCACGATGACGTCCGCTGTCGCCAGCGCCGCATGCACGGCCTCACTCAAGTTCGCCTCGCTCGCACCGACAAAGGTCAGGTCGATGACACATGGCTCACAGCGGCGGCGCACGAAGTAATGCTGAAAGGGCAGATCTCCTTCGTCCGTGTGAACAAGCGTGCGCACCGGCGCGTCGCTCATGGGCAGGAGCGCACTCTGGATGCCGAAGGCACGGCGCAGGCGCTCCGTGATCTCGGTCAGCCCGATGCCCTGGTTGAGCCATTCGGTGCGGCGCAGGTGCACGGCCAGGTCGAGATTGCCGAGGCGGAACCAGCTCTCACCACCGAGCAGTTCTATCGCGCGCAAGGTCTCGAATGTATCGCCGCCGCGCCCCCAGCCGTTCTCTGCATGGTGGATTCCGGCCAGGTTGTACAGGACTGTATCGAGGTCAGGACAGATAGTCAGCCCCCACATCTCGAAATCGTCGCCGGTGTTGACGATCACGCTGAGCGCGCCGGGGGCCAGCACGGCCTGCAAGCCGGCAGCCAGCTTGGCGCCGCCAACGCCTCCCGCCAGCGCAACGACGCGCAGGTCACCGGGCAGGTGACCGGGCAGATGACCGTTACGAGACATCTGCGGTCGGGGTGCAGGTTGCATGTTCTGGGTCACGGCCTATCTCCATACGACGCGAGTTGCAAGCGGTTCACGCTCTTTCTGTTTTTCCTCGGCAGGGTAGCCTAAGGTCACAACGGCCTGTGGTTCCCAATCTTCCGGCAGATCCAGTGCCTGTCGCACCAGCGCTGGGACAAACAGCGGTGCGCACATCCAGCAGGTGCCCAGCCCAGCGGCCTGTGCGGCCAGCAACAGGTTCTGGCAGGCAAGGGCTACACTCTGCACAG
>CAIRNL010000837.1 GCA_903879975.1 uncultured Chloroflexota bacterium
CCCTGGATCGGCCTGCCAGCGATCTGGCCAACATCGTCTCCAGCTTGCCCCTGGAGCCTGCAGGCACGCAGGCATTGATCGAAACGCTCGATCTGCCGGCCGAAACGCTGGCGGCCTTGAGGGCGGATGTGGCCTTGAACGAACAAGCCGACGCGCTGGCCAATGAGATCGAATTCAACCGCCTGCAGGATGATCCGGTGCAGCTGGCCGTCTTCCTGTCGGAACAGAATGTCCCGGCGGCCGTGCTGGGCAAAACGCTGGGCGCAGTCGATCTGCCGGTGGAACGGCTGGCGACTGTGCTGATCGAGTCGTCGCTGTCGCCGGCTGAGCTGGCTGTCGCGCTCAACGAAGTTCCGTTGCCGCCACAGTCGCTGGCGGAGGTGATCAATGAGATCGCACTGCCGCCGGCCGACCTGGCGGTGGTGGTCTCCAACCTGACGATTGCCCCTGAGGCGGCCGTCGACCTGTTGACCACCCTGGATGCGGCGCCAGCCATGGTGGCTGAGTTGGCCGTCGTGCTGAAACTGACCGATGAACAGACAGCGCAGGTGGTGGCGAAGGCAGAGGAGAACGCTGCAGGGAGGGTGGAAGCCACGACGGAACTCACTGCCACGCCCACCCTGACTGCGACGACGCCGTTCACACCCACTCCGACTGCGGCAGCGCCGTTCACACCCACCTCGACTGCGACAGCGCCGTTCACACCCACCCTGACCCCGGCATCCACACCGACGCCAACTGCGACCTTTGTCCCGTTTGTACCGACGCCGACTGCGACTTTTGTCCCGTTTGTGCCGACACCCACCGCAACTTTTGTCCCGTTTGTGCCGACACCGACCGCAACGCCCACTGCCACACCGGCTGGCGTACTGACCGGTGTCAATCTGATAAGCAACGGACCCAGCGTGCTGTTGGGGAACACGACATTCCTGACGGCAACCACTGTGGGCACGAACCTGAACAGCAACCCCATCACCTACATGTGGAGCCTGGGGGACGGCACTTCGGCCGTTCGTAGCGGCAACGGACTGAGTGACGCCTATGCGCACACCTACCCTGCTGTGGGAAGTTACACAGCCACAGTGACTGCGACGAATGGAATCCAGCAGGTGATGGGCAGCGCGCTCGTCACTGTGCTGGATCGACCGGTGGTGGGGCTGCAAATTTCGAGCAACGGTTCGACATCGCTCGGCAGCGCGACAGCCTTCACGGCTATCGTGCAGGACGGCAGCAATATCGTCTATGTCTGGAACTTTGGGGATGGGCTTGCGGCCACCGGGGCGCAGGTCAACCACACGTATCGTGCTGTGGGCACCTACTCGGTGACCGTGACGGCTGTCAACGGCGCGGGGCAGGTGAGCGCGCAGGCCAGTGTTGCGGTGACCAACCAGCCGCCAGTAGCGAATGCGGGGCTGGACCAGACACGGGGGGTTGGCGAGTCGTTCACTCTGGATGGACTCCGCTCCACGGATCTCGACGGCCACCTGCCCCTGGTGTACCGCTGGGTGCAGAGCAGCGGGCCAGCGGTGAGCTTGGGTGCCACAGGAGCGCTGTCCACCGCAACCTTCACTGCGCCCCTGCTCCCGGCTGTGCTCACCTTTCGCCTGACCGTGACCGACAGCTTTGGCCTGGCCAGCAGCCCCGACACAGTGGCCATCACGGTCACCGATGTGCCCATCACCGAACTAGCTGCAACCCACGGCGGCATGGCTGCGCTGGGGCAGAGCACGCGCTTCAGCGCTACAGTGTCCACGGGCAGCAACGTGACCTATGTCTGGGATTTCGGCGACGGGAGCGGAGCGGCAAGTGGCGCTAGTGCGCTGTACACCTACAGCACAGCGGGCACCTACACCGCTGTGGTCACTGCCACCAATCAGAGCAGCGTCGTAACAGCCAGCACGACGGCGATTGTGAACATCCCGCCGGTGGCTGTTGCCGGGGCAGATCAGACTGTGGCTGCGAACGCGCTGGCCACTTTGAACGGCAGCACTTCTGTCGATGCAGACAGGCATCTGCCGCTCACTTACCGCTGGCTACAGACTGCAGGGCCGGCTGTCAGCCTCAACAACAGCAACACTGCCTTCCCCACCTGGATGGCGCCGGCAGAGACTGCGGTGATTGCCTTTGCCCTGACCGTGACCGACAACCTTGGGCTAGCCAGCACGCCGGCATCGGTGACCTTCACGGTGACGACAGAAGCGCTCAACTGGCTGAGCAGCGGCGTCCCGGTGCAGCTTGCCGGAACCGGAGGGGCAACCCCTTACACTGCCTCTTCCCAGTCGCAGGTAGCGGCGCGAGTGCAGACACTCTCCAGCCGGGCGCGCAACAGCGACCCGCTCTTCTGGTATCCTGAGGTGGACACTGATTCGGGCAGCATCTGGCTCAACCCGAACCCGCTTCCAGGCACCCACTGTGCGCTCGACCGCAGCGACTGCAGCACAGGCCTGCTGGTGATTGACCTGCTTGCTGTGCGTGCGCTGGATCGCTTCAGTGTCTTCCAAATGTTTGCCGGAATGGGCAAGAGCAGCCATGTTCAGATCTTCCGGCATGCCGAGATCGGCAACAGTGCACCGAATGCCCTGGACAGTGGCTGGCAGCCAGTGGGGCCGGAGATCGTGATACCGGCTGGGTTCGATGACAGAGACAACCAACGCATCGCTGACCCGGCTCGCCTGTCCGTGGCGCCCTTCACGACCCGTTATCTCAAAATTGCGGCGCGCAACGATGGCCGGTATGGCAGCGCCAGCTACATCGAGTTCAAGCGCATCAAAGCCTTTTTCTACGGTCTCTACGGGCTTCAGCTTGCACACCGGCCGGTGACAGAGGTCGGCGTAGCCACTCCATTTACCGCTACGCTCACAACTGGCGCAGTGAACAGCTACATGTGGAACTTCGGCGACGGCTCGACCGTGGTCACGACCACCACCGGGCTGAATACGCATTCCTATGCCGCTGCCGGCAGCTACACGGTGCAGGTGACAGGCAGCAACGGCGTGGGACAGGTGAGCGAGCAGACCGTGATCACAGTGACCAACCAGTTGCCGGTGGCGAATGCCGGCGCTGACCAGTCCGGCTTCGTCGCACAGCAGTTCAGGCTGAACGGCAGCGGCTCCTCTGACCCCGACGGCCACCTGCCTTTGGCGTACAGCTGGGTGCAGAGCGGCGGGCCAGCGGTCAGCCTGCGCGACGCCGGCACAGCGACACCCAGCTTCGTGGCTCCGGCCAGCCCCGCTGTGCTGGCCTTCCGCCTGACCGTGGCCGACAACTTCAATGGCGTGAGCCTGCCAGACACAGTGGCCATCACCGTGACCGACGTGCCGATCGTCGAGCTGGCAGCAGCCAACAGCGGGCCGACGCGCCTGGGCAGCGCCACGGTGCTGACCGCCACAGCCAACACCACCGCCACGAACGTGCTCTACACGTGGAATTTCGGCGATGGCGCGACCGGGAGCGGCGCCAGCGCCAGCCGCATCTACACGGCAACCGGCAGCTACAGCGCAACGGTGACCGCCAGCAACGGAGCCGGCCAGTTGACGAGCAGCATGCGGGTGACGGTGACCGACGTGCCCATCACCGGCCTGGCAGCAGCCAACAGCGGCCCGACGACGCTGGGCAACGCCGCCCTCTTCACAGCGACACTCGCTGCCGGGACGAATGTGACCTACACCTGGAACTTCGGCGATGGCTCGCCGGCCATCGTCAGCGGGCTGAGCGCCACCGCCACCCATGTGTACACAAGGGCAAACCTCTATACAGTTCTCGTGACAGCGACCAACGGCGCCGGCCAGGTGATGACTTACACATCGGCCACAGTCGACCAGACCATCACCGGCCTGACAATGACCACAGACAGTCCGACTACGATGGGCAACGCCACCCTCTTCACAGCGACGCTCGCTGCTGGGACGAACGTGACCTACACCTGGAACTTCGGCGACGGCTCGCCGGCCATCGTCAGCGGCAGCGGGCTGAGCGCCACCGCCGCCCACACCTACACATTGGCCGGCGACTACACTGCAACGGTGACCGCGACCAACAGCGTGAGCCGGATGACAGCCAGTACACAGGTGACAGTGACCAACCAGTCACCCGTGGCAGACGCCGGCCCAGACCAGTCCCTGTTTGTGGGCGGGCAATTCATGCTGACCGGCAGCGGTTCCTCTGACCCCGACGGCCACCTGCCTTTGGCGTACAGCTGGGTGCAAACTGGGGGTGCGCCAGTCACTCTAGGTGCAGCCGATGCCGTTTCTCTCTCCTTGACAGCACCCATAACCCCGGCCGTGCTCAGCTTCCGCCTGACTGTGACCGACAGCCGCGGGCTGGCCAGCAGCCCGGCATCGGTGACCGTCACCGTCACCGACGTGCCGATCGTCGATCTGGCAGTGGCCACAGACAGTCCGACTACGATGGGCAACGCCACCCTCTTCACAGCAACGCTCGCTGCTGGGACGAATGTGACCTACACCTGGAACTTCGGCGACGGCTCGCCGGCCATCGTCAGCGGCAGCGGGCTGAGCGCCACCGCCGCCCACACCTACACATTGGGCGGCGACTACACTGCAACGGTGACAGCGACCAACAGCGTGAGCCGGATGACAGCCAGTACACAGGTGACAGTGACCAACGAGCCACCCGTGGCAGACGCCGGCCCAGACCAGTCCCTGTTTGTGGGCGGGCAGTTCACACTGACCGGCAGCGCCGATGATCCCGACGGCCACCTGCCCTTGACCTACGGGTGGGCGCAGATGGGGGGAACGCCGGTCACTTTAGGCGCAGCCGATGCCGTGTCTCTCTCTCTGGCAGCGCCGATGACCCCGACCGTGCTCAGCTTCCGCCTGACCGTGACCGACAGCCGCGGGCTGGCCAGCAGCCCGGCGTCGGTGACCATCACCGTCACCGACGTGCCGATCGTCGGCCTGGCTGCGTTTACCAACAGCCCCATGACTCCCGGCAATGACACGGTGTTGACCGCCACAGTACAGGCGGGCACCAATGTAGTCTATAGCTGGAATTTTGGCGACGGCTCGCCGATCACCAGCACGCTTGCGCCGTCGATTGTCCACGCCTACTCCGGGGCCGGAACCTACACCGCCACGGTGACTGCGGCCAACGGCGCCAGCAGCAGCGCGCCGCTGGCAACCGTTGTCTTCATCTCGCCTGATCTCTACGTCAAGGCCGGCTGCACGCTGGCACAAGCCGTTCAAGCTGCCAACAGCGACAGCGCCGTGGCGGACTGCGGTGCCGGCTCCGGTGCGGACACCATCGTGCTCACCAGTGCTGTGAGTGTGACGCAGCCCTACAACAGCGGCGACAGTGCTGCGCCGGCCATCACCAGCACAGTCACGCTTTCAGGCAACGGATTTGTCCTCAGCCGTGCAGCGGGCAGCCCGTTGTTCCGCCTCATGGAGGTTGCCAGCGGAGGAGCGCTGAAACTGGACAACGTGGTGATGTCCAACGGCCAGTCGCCGTACGGCACAGGGGGTGGGGCGGTGTTGGTGCAGGGGGGCGGTGTCCTGACTGCGACCCGCAGCACTTTCAGCGCCAACTACGCCTGGGGCGCCGGCAACGGTGGCGGTGGCGGGGCTGTGGCCGTGCTGGGGAACGGTGTGGCGCACATCATCAGCAGCACTTTCACCTCAAACTCCACAAGCAGCAGTGACGGCGGGGCGATCATGGTGCGCGGCACGGCACAACTGAACGTAGTCGACAGCACCTTCCGCAACAACAGCGCCACCTATCCGCTGCAGATCGGCGGGGGCGCCGTTGCGCTGATAGAGAGCAGCAGCGCCAGTATCCGCAACAGCACCTTTGCGAGCAATAGCGTTATCCAAACCAGCTCTCAGGGTGGCGGTGCGCTCGCGTTGGGTTCGTCGGGCCAGCTGAGCGTGACCAACAGCACCTTGAGCGGCAACGCCAGCAGCTATATTGGCGGTGCGATCTATCAGACAAGCGGCGAGCTGCGCGTGCAGCAGAGCACCCTCACGGGCAACTCTGCCGCTAGCGTCGGCGGCGCTCTCTACCATAAAGGAGGAGCGCTGGCCGTGGAGGGCAGCATCGTCAGCGGCAACCATGCGGCGCTGGGAATGGGCATTGAGATTGCCCGCAGCACTTCAGCGCCGGGGCCGACGCTGCGCTACAACCTGTGGGGATACAGTGGGATCAGCGCAACTGCAGTTGCTCTCAACGTCACGCCCGATCCAACCGACATCGTTGCTGCGAGCGACGGCGCCCGCCCGGCTGCTCTGACAGCCATCTTGAATGCGGTTCTGGCCGACAACGGCGGCGCCACCTGGACCCATGCCCTGGTGTCCGGCAGCCCGGCCATCGATGGCAGTGCGGCGAACGTCTGTGCGACGGAGATGGACCAGCGCCAGGTCAGCCGCCTGATCTGGGGGTCGAGCCTGCGCGCCTGTGATATTGGCGCCTATGAGTTTGAAGAAGCCATCAGCGGGCTGGCTGCGTTCAACGATAGCCCGACAACGCTGGGCCATGTCACGCAGTTCAGCGCCACCCTGGCAATCGGTACGAACGTAGGCTATACGTGGGACTTCGGTGACGGCGCTACCGGCACGGGAGCGAATTCTACCCGCACCTACGCTGCGGTGGGCAGCTATACCGCCACTGTCGCCGCTACCAACGGCGTCAGCCAGGTCACTGCCAGCACGCTCGTCGCCGTGATCGACCGCGCCATCACCGGCCTGAGTGCAGACAGCAGCGGCACGACACGGCTGGGCAGCAGCACGGCCTTCAGCGCCACGATCCTCGACGGCAGCAACGTGGCCTATACCTGGAACTTCGGCGACGGCACTACCGGCACGGGCGCGAACCCTGCGCGCACCTACGCTGCGGTGGGCAGCTACACCGCCACTGTCACCGCCACCAACAGCGTCAGCCAAGTCATCGCCAGCACGCTCGTCACGGTCACCGATAGCCCCATCAGCGGGCTGGCTGTAGTCAACGATAGCCCCACGGCACTGGGGAGCGCCACTACCTTGACCGCTGCTGTCACGGATGGCAGCAACATTGTCTACACCTGGTATCTTGATCCCCCAGCATCGTGCCAGGGCATCAAGAATCGCAACCCTGGGGCACAAGATGGCGTCTATACGCTTTACTACAGCCATCGCCTCGACGCGCCGTACCAGGTCTACTGCGCGGATATGCAGAGTGTGCCCAAGGAGTATCTGTCCCTGGTCAACGTGGGCAGCAACTTCAATTATTCGCAGGCTTTGTCCGGAATGTATTGGGGTGGAACCACCGTACGTACGCAATTTAGCCGCATTCGCATCGACCCGAGCACGCTGGTTGTCGATCGCACGGATCTGCGCTTTGCGACATCTTCAGGAACGATCTGTGCCAATCCTACTACAGGTTGCAGCAGCACGTTTTCGACCATGCAGTTTGCGTCGGCCCAGACCTGCCAAGACACGAGTGCGGGGTTATCACCTGCCAACATCGACCTGCGCGGCACGCCTTTCAACGTCGACAACAGTGTCGTGATGGCAACATCAGGCTACATGCCAGCAGGCGGCGCTACCTACGCCAGCAATCGCCAGGTGGTTGATCTCACTGGGGGCGGGACCTGCGGCGGCATCAGCCCGTCATCCGCGCTCAAATTGAGCTATTTCACCCTTAATCTGCCATCTAGCGGCGTTACCGGCGGCAGCGATACGGGCATCATCACCACGACCCATAGCTTGACTCAGATCTACCCTGTGAGCGGTATTTACACTGTCACCGTCACGGCTGCGAACAGCGCAAACCAGATGACGGCCAGCACACAGGTGAATGTGACACTGCCGCCCTTCAGCGTGACGGTCAGTTCGAATGTGGGTGGCCTTGTGAACAGCACACCTGCGGGCCTTGGCTGCAGCAATTGCAGCGCTCTGTTCAATACGCCGGTCACGTTGACGGCTGTCGCCCAGAACGGATACAGTTTTGCCGGCTGGTCGGGCGCGTGCACGGGAACGAGCAGCTGCGTGGTCAGCACGACCCAGCAGGTCACCGCCACCTTTGCCCTCAATCCGCCGCCGTATTTGACCCAATGGGGTACTGGAGGCAGCGGCAACGGGCAGTTCAATGGGGCGTTAGGGGCTGCAGTTGACAGCAGTGGCTATGTCTATGTCGTCGATCACAACAACCATCGGATTCAAAAATTTACGCGCGACGGCGTCTATGTCAGCCAGTGGGGTACTTACGGCAGCAGCAACGGGCAAATGATTTATCCCGTCGGGGTGGCCGTCGACGATGCAGGATTCGTCTACGTTGTGGATCGCGACAACCATCGCATCCAGAAATTTACCAACAGCGGCGGGTATGTGACCCAGTGGGGCGGGCTTGGCAGCGGGAACGGACAGTTTAACACACCGTACGGGGTAGTGGCCGACCGTCTGGGCAACGTCTATGTGGCAGACTATAACAACAACCGCATCCAGAAATTTACGAGCAGCGGCACCTATGTCAGCCAGTGGGGAAGCCAGGGCAGCGGCGTTGGCCAGTTTGCCGGGCCGATCGGTGTGGCAATCGACAGCACGGGCGCTATTTTCGTCGCTGAAGTGGGAAACAAGCGTATCCAGAAATTTGACAGCAGCGGCGCCTATCTCGCTCAATGGGGCACAGCCGGCAGTGGTGCGGGCCAATTCACGAGCCCGTATGCGATCGCCATCGACAGCGAGAGTAAGGTCTATGTTGCCGACTTCAGTGAAAACCGCCTCCAACAGTTCACCAATAGCGGTATTTTCGTAAGCCAATGGAGCCAGGGAGCAAGCTCAAATGGCCAGTTCAACGGGTTGCATGGAGTTGCGGTCGACCTGCTCGGCGCCGTGTATGCAGTCGAATACAATGGCAATCGCATCCAGAAGTTCGGGTACCCGCTGACAGTGAGCGTAGCCGGACCAGGCAGCGTGACCAGCACCCCGGCGGGCGCGACCTGTACGAGCAACAGCACCTGCACCGTCGGCTTTGCGAACCTTCCCATTACCTTGACCGCCGGCACGGCATTCGGCTCGATCTTTACCGGCTGGTCGGGCGCCTGTAGCGGAAGCGGTAGCTGCATCATCAACACGCTTGCAAGCCAGGCTGTCACCGCCACCTTTGCCTTCAATCCACCGCCCTATCTGGGGCAGTGGGGCAGCCACGGGACGGGCAACGCCCAGCTGTACTGGCCGGCAGGCATTGCCGTCACCGGCAGCCATGTCTTCGTCGGCGACTACTATACACTCCGTAAATTTGATCAAAACGGCAACTTTGTGAGCCGCTACGACACCGTGAATTCTCAGGGGATGACTGCGTTGGGCAACGTGATCTACATGGGAGATTCCGGCGATTCGCGAGGGGACGGCAACAACCGGATTCTAGCCTTTAGCACCGACAGCCTGGCGTCCCCCACTGCCTACGCAGGGGGCATCCGGCCCTACGATATCGTCCGCCACCCCAACGGCAACTTCTATGTGTCCGATTACACAGGGCGAAACGTACATGTGTACAACAGCGCCTTTGTGTACCAGACTTCGCTGTTGAACGGCCAGCTCAGCTCGGACGTGCGCGATCTGGCCGTGGACAGCAGCGGCGCCCTGTACCTGGCCGACGCAGGCAACCATCGCATCTTGGTCTTTGACACGAACGGCACCATACTGCGCCAGTGGGGGAGCGCCGGCACTGGTAACGGACAATTCAATTACCCAATGGGGCTGGCTATCGACAGCAATGACCGGGTCTACGTAGCGGACATCAACAACCATCGCATCCAGGTTTTCAGCACCAACGGCACCTTCCTGACGAAATGGGGCAAAGTCGATGCTGCCGGTGCGCCCGTTTCCGGGAGCGGCAACGGGGAATTCAACACCCCGATAGGCCTGGCACTGGACAGCAGTGGCACACTCTATGTTTCCGATACCGGCAACTCTCGCGTCCAGAAATTCGGCTATGCCCTGACCGTGACGAGGGCTGGATCGGGCAGCGGCAGCGTGGGCAGTGCACCGGCGGGCATCGACTGTGGCAGCAGCTGCACGGCCTCCTTCTACGGCATCCCCGTCACCCTCACCGCCAGCGCTGCGTCCGGCTCCACCTTCACCGGCTGGTCGGGTGGCTGCACTGGTGGGGGGAGCTGCACCGTCAGCATGACGAGTGTCCAGGCTGTCACTGCGACCTTTTCGGCAGCGCCTGTAGCAGGCCGCAGCTATGCGCTGGCGTTCGACGGCAGCAACGATGTCGTTGATCTGGGCAATGTAGCCGCGCTGAATGGCGTCAGCCAATACACGTTCGAAGCATGGCTGCGGCTGAATAACCTCTCCAACTGGGCAACGATTTTCGCCAAGCGGCAGAGTGACGGTGATCGTGCCATCATGCTGCAGATGTACGGTTCCAGCGGACAGCTGGCGGTGGCAGTCAACGGCGGCTACGGCTACAGCAGCCAGACCATCGCGCCGAATCGATGGGTGCACCTGGCCGTAGTCTTCGATGGCACGCAGGGAAGCGATGCGAACCGTTTGAAGCTGTATATCGACGGCGCCCAAGCTGCGCTCACATTCCTGGGTTCGGTGCCCACTGTCACCCCAGCCTCAGCGACACGGCTGACGCTGGGTGGTGAATACAACAGCACCTCGCCCGTCAATGATACCAGCCCTATCGCCGTACCTTTTGCCGGGCAGTTGGACGAGGTACGCCTGTGGAACGTTGCGCGCAGCCAAAGCGCGATTCAGGCGACCCTGAACAGCCGCCTGAGCGGCACAGAATCAGGTCTGGCAGCCTACTGGCCGCTGGAAGAAGGCAGCGGCAGCGTCACTGCCGACCAGAAAGGCAACGCCAACGGCGGAATCTTTGGTGGGGCAGGCTGGGTCACGCCTGCACTGGCTATCCGGCCGGGGCTAGACCTGACCCTCACGGCACAGGCCAACACGCCCGCTACCGGCACTCTGGCCGGCAGCGACCCGAGCGGGGGCGCAGTCGTGTTTTCTGTGTCGTCTGGCCCCAGCCATGGCGCCGTGCAAATCACGAATGCCCAGACCGGCAGCTTTGTCTACACCCCGACGCTTGGTTACAGCGGTACGGATACATTTGTCTATCAAGTGGCCAATGCGCAGAATCTGACCGATACGGCGGTTGTCACAGTCACCATCTCTCCACCGCCACCATCCTGGTCGCAGGTTGTTCCTGCCCCGTCAGGCGTAATTTGGGCTTGGATCTCTGTGGGGGTGGACGGCTCTGTGTGGGCATTGGGTAATGACAGCTCGATCTGGCAAAATTGGAATTTAGTAGACGGTGTACTCGTTCAGGTAGCGGCTGTGAATATAGGTGAGGCCTGGGGTACCAACGCAGAGGGTTGGTTGTGGCGTCGATCGCTCGACACATGGTCCCCACACAACGAAGGAATGTTCCACACGCAAGTGGATGTCGGCTGTGACGGCACCATCTGGGCGACGACAGGCTCCGGAGAAGTCTATGCGCGTACCAGCGAAGGTGGATGGAATCAGGTGCTCAACTTCGGTTCGGCGGTGCTATTGTCCAAAATCACCGTCCAAAATGCCGGCAGCATTGTCGGCGTGAACCCAAACGGGTACGGCATCTATCGGTGGGACGGCGGCAGTTGGGCGGGTCTGGCTACGCCAGCCACCGTCAACGGCAGCAACCCTGTGACCAGCATCGACTACGGCTGTGACGGGACCTTGCTGGCCACCGACGCCGGCAACAACGTCTACCAATATGACTCTGCCAACAATACCTGGAGCCAGTTGGCGGGGATCAACTTGAGCCAAGTCTCCGTCTCTTCCGCCACCAATATCTGGGGCGTCTACAACGGTGCTGTCTATCGGTATGCCAGCGGACAACGCGCAGGCGACAATTCCATCGAGGACGCAACGTCTGACATCAAACAGTCTGATTCAGCGACTCTGAACCAGACCGCAGGCCAGATCTATCTGCCTGCGATCCTGAGCGGGTCGACAGAGGAGAGATCGTCGACCCCCTGATCGGCCGTCACAGAGCCGGCTGGCGCCCCACACAGCGCTGCGCCGGTAGGTCGTTCGGCCTGGTCGCCTGGACCCCGTTCTGCCAGCGAGCGCTCCACCCGCCAGATTTCTGAGAAAAACAACCAGGTTTCACAGTGAAACCTGGTTGTTTTTTCGCGTTTGGCCGTCCGAAAATCAGTTTTGGCCCTTGATTTCGGTCCAGATGCGGTCATACAGGGGCAACGCATCACCGACGTCGCGCAGGAAATGCGCCTGCGCCAGCACAGCTGCGGGGGGATTGGTGATCGGAGATTGGCTGTAGGCCTCGTACAGTTCCGGATGATGGGTCTGGGCGTAGTCCAGTGCCGCCGTATTGGGCAGGGTATTGGGATAATCGACCAATGCCCGCCAGAAGACATCTGGCTGGTGCAGATAGTTGATGAAGGCATAGGTCGCGTCCACATGTGCGGCGACGCTCGGAATGGCCAGATTGACCTGCCAGCGGATTGCGCCTTCGCTGGGGTAGATGTACTGGATGGCAGGTTCCTCCTGGGAGGCGAAGGCTGCCTCCGCACTCCAGGCCATGCCGAGGTCTGCGTCGCCGGCAAGCAGGGCAGTCTTCGGGCTGTCGCTGTCGAAAAGTTTGATATTCGGCACCAGCGCCAGCAGTTTGGCCTTGGCTTCCTCCAGCTGTGCAGGGTCTTGCGTGCTGGGGTCATAGCCCAACGACAACAGGGTAAGCCCGATGACCGTGCGCGGCGAGTCCAGCATAACAATTCGACCGGCGTATTCTGGTTTCCAAAAATCGGCGAAGGACTGCGGCACGTTCTCGACTGCGGCCGTGTGGACGAAGATCGACTCTGTACCCGCTGTGGAAGGCACTGTGTAGAGGTTACCTGGGTCAAAGGGTTGATCCAGGAAGAGAGGATCAAAATTATCCATAATGTGCAGCTGGTCCGCATCGAGCGGCTGGATCAATTCCTGGCGGATCATCAGGTCGATGATGTAGTCGGAGGGCACCACCAGATCGTAGTTGGCGCCCCCCGCCGACAGCTTGGTGACCATCTCTTCGTCGGTGGAGTACTCGTCCAGGTTGATGTCGAGACCGTAGACCTGCTCAAAGCAATCGTAAATCTCTTGTGGAATATACTGAACCCATACGAATAAATTGACCGTAGTCGAGGTGACCTCCAGACGGGGATTGGGTTCTGGGCAAGCAACCCCATCCTCTTCGGCAGCTGGCGGCGCTGCCGGCGGGACGACCCCTGAGCAGCCGGCCAGCACCTGTACCGACAGCACAATCAAACAGACCATCATCCAATGCAGTGGGTGCGTCATGACGTTTTCCTTTCCAAGAAATGGCATGGAGTTGATTTGTGTTTAGGAGGACGATCATATCACAGGGCACGTCGATCCTGGTTCTTGCCGGCTGCACGGACGTTGGCAAAGAAGCGGTGATCTCTGCAGTCCAGCACTGCGCCAGATTCACAACGATGTGGCCTGTTGCGGTTGCGACATAGCCTGCAGGCAAGCGGCCTGCGCCTTGTAGGCGCCCGGCATCTGATTGAGAAACTGAGTAGACAAACTAGACAAGCCAGGTTTCTGCTAGAAACCTGGCTTGTGGAGTGAAAGAATCAGAGTGGAGCGGCGGCTAGCGTTGGACTGCCGGCAGATAGATGCGGTTGGAGAGCAACGGCTCTTCTGTGGGCTCGAGCGCAGTCGGTGCAGAGGGCAGGTTGGGCCGGATGCCGAAGCGGGCCGCCGCAGCGCTCACCCCATCGACGCGCACTGCCTGGTTCAGTTCGGTCGTGCGTGTGAAGTCGGGCGGCAGGGTCACTACCACTTCGTAGTCACCGGCCGTGAGAGGCTCAAAACGATAGAAGCCGGCGACGGACGTCCTGACACTGCGCTCGGCTGCACCCGGTGTGCGCAAAGTCACAGTGGCACCGGCAACGCCCGTTTCGTTACGCTCTTGCAACTGGCTGCGGTTCAGGTCGGAGAAGACACGACCCAGGATGCTGTCCGTGCGGGCAAGCCCGATGCTCAGCGTGGCCGCCGCACCGATCCCCTCTGTGCTCAAGCTAAGCGGGCCTGGGGTGGATGTTGCAGCGTAGCCCGACGGCGCCACTACCTGCACCTGGTACTGTCCTGCAGAGAGCTGGCTGAAGCGGTAGCTGCCGTCAGCGGCGCTGTTCTGCTCGGCGCGTAAGGCGCCGTTGCCGTCGAGTAGCCGGACGCGCAGGCCGCCCATCCCCGGCTCATCGCTGTTGCGAATGCTGCTGCCGTCGAAATCGTCGAAGACGATACCACTGACCGTCCCGATTGGCAGGAAACCGAATTGTTCGCTGGCCCTGCCGTCGGGCGCAATGCTCACGCTGGCCAGCGTACGCGGGGCGACGTAACTATCATCTGGCGGCTGTGTGCGGAGTTCGTAATCGCCGGCAGTGACGTCTCGGAAAAGTACCGACCCGGTGCTGCTGGTAGTTGCCGTGTAGCTGCTCTGGCTGGCAGCGGCAGACAACAGGTCGCTGCCAACAGATTGCAGCACAACTGGCAGGTTTGCCAACACCGGCTCATTCTCATCCTGCACGCCGTTGCCGTTGAAGTCTTCATAGGTCGTGGCGGCGATACTGTTGGCACGCTGCCAGCCGAAGTTGGCCGCCGCAGTCCAGAACTGCGCCAGATTCACGACGATGCTGTCTGCTCCGGTTGCGACATAGCCGGCAGGCACAGCGGCCCGCACCTCGTAGGTGCCCAGCATCTGATTGAGGAACTGATAGGCGCCGTCGCTCGCCGTTCGCACCTCGCGCACAAACAGCTCATCCCCGGTCTTGAACACGCCATCTGGGCCAGCGCTGTAGAGGCTGACGGTAATGCCGCCCAGCCCCACCACCTCAGTTTGCTGGCGTACAGCATCGCCGTTGTGGTCTTCGTAGAGAACGCCGGCAATCGTACTGACCGGCTGCAAGCCAAAGCTGAGATGTACAGCGCTTTCAGCAAAGAGCAGCACGCTTTGCTGAGCAGGCGACACCGGAGCAAAGCTGGCTGGCACGCCGAGCTGCAGCAAAACGGTCCCAGGCAGCAGCCCGGCGATGGTGTAGCGACCGTTGCCGGCGCTGACCGCGCTGCTGACCACTGCCCCGTTCGACAGCGCCAGCACGGTCACCCCTTCCAGGCTCGGCTCAGTGCTGTTTTGGCGTCCATTACCGTCGATATCCTGGAAGACCACACCGCTGACAGTGCCGCGTTCCTGGTAGGCGAAGACGGCCACAGCGGACCCGCCGCTGCCCATGTTGACCACGCGCTGGGTGGGGCCGTTGGATATCCATTCCGGCGCTGCGGCGACGCTCACCTGATAGACGCCGGGCGCCAGCCCAGCGAATTGGTAGCGTCCATTGCTGTCCGTGGCCGTGTTGAGTGTGCTCCCGCCCGGCGTCACCAGCGACACTGCTGCGTTGGCGAGACCAGGTTCGTTGTTGTCGGCAGCGCCGTTACCATTGAGATCGTGGAAGACGGCACCGTTCAACACCCCTATCCGCAGCAAGCCAAAACTTGCCCCGGCTGCTTCACTGCCTGTGACCAGGGCAACATTCTGCTCCGGTGTACTGCCGGCCACCCAGCCCTCCGACACTGTGAGGCGCAGCAGATAGCTGCCGGGGGCGATCGCGCTGAAACGGTAGAGGCCGCGGGCATCGCTCTGCGTGGTCTGCAGCACAGCGCCGCTGCCGTCGAGCAACGTCACCGTCATGCCCGGTACCCCAGGCTCGCCGCTGTTTTGGCGGCCACTGCCGTCCAGGTCTTCAAAGACCACACCGGAGGCACTGCCCCGCTCCTGCAGGGCGAAGTTGGCCGTGCGCACGATGACGCCGGC
>CAIRNL010000838.1 GCA_903879975.1 uncultured Chloroflexota bacterium
CGCCCCATTGGCTCGCCCATTCGTCCAGCCGCCAACGCATGGAATACCGTGCAATCTCCGTATCGCAGCCCATCCCGATGTAGACCGATGTGCGTTCAGGTGACAGGTTGGGATGGCAGGCCGCCAGCCGACGCGCAACCTCCAAGATCAGCAGTTGCTGGGGGAGGGTGTGTTTCAGATCATTGGGCGGGAAGCGTAGACCAGCCAGGTCAACCTCCACGCGCTCCATCATCATGCCGCTATACCCAGCGAGCAAGGCCTGGGCGAAGGCGTCAAAATTGGCAAAGGGACCTACCGTGGCCTCGATGCCGACGATAGCGATCGAGGCGCGGTCACTGGTTGATGGCGCACTGTCACTTGTCAATTGAGGGATCGTCGCCTGCAGCGCAGTAACCGTTGGCCGTGACCCGCTGCCGATTGCCCATTGTCTGGTCTCAGACCGCCATTCTTCCACAATCAAATGTGCATTGTTACCGCCAAACCCAAACGCACTGATTGCCGCGCGCCGCGGTGTATCTGCCTGCTGCTCCCACGGTTCGGGCGCTTGGAGGAGGCGGAAAGGCGAGCCGGCCAGCGCAGGCAGCAGATTGTCCACAGCACATGACGGCGGCCGAATGCCGGTACGAAGTGCCCCCAACACCTTGATGAGTCCAGCTGCGCCGGCCGCAGTGATGAGATGGCCCAAATTGGACTTGAGCGAGCCGAGGGGCACGTCATGCAGTCCGCAGAAGAGTTGTCCCGTACTCTCGATCTCCGTGGCATCCCCCACCGGCGTGCCCGTGGCATGGCACTCTAACAGGGAGATATCGCTTGGTGCCAGCCCAGCCACATCGTAGGCAGCCTCCAGCGCGCGCACCTGTCCCGCGGCAGATGGCGACAGGAAGCCGCCGGCGTTGCCATCATTGGACAACCCAATCCCGCGGATGACACCCAGGATCGTATCACCGGCCGCAATGGCATTCTCCAGCCGCTTGAGCACAACAAAGGCTGCGCCTTCGGCAGGCACCAGGCCGTCGGCATCAGCAGCAAAGGGACGACTCTCGCCACGGCGGCTCATGGCCTGCAGCGCGCAGAAACCAATGTGAATGAAGAGATCGTCCGTGCGGTTGACTGCGCCGGCGACCATGACATCCGCACGGCGATCGTGCAGGCGGTCGCAGGCCAGCTTGATGGCATAGATCGACGATGCGCAGGCTGCATCAAGCGCAAATGCATCACCGCCCAGATTCAACGCCCGCGCGGCCAGGTGAGCTGGCAGCCCAGACGAGAAACGGTTACGCGGGTCAGGTGCGGCCATGTCTGGCGGGCGCGGCACACCACCCTCCTGTGCGGCAAACCAGGCGGCCTCGGCAAACTGTACGAGCCCCGCTGTGGGATAGGAGAGATTGCCCAACACCAGACCGGTGCGCTGTGTAGCGGGCAGGGGCGTCGCCAGTTGCGCGCTGCGCAGCGCCTCGCGCACACCGTGTAGCGTCCACTGGAAGACAGGATCGAGCACAAGTATTTCCTCTGGCGGCAACAGGAAGCCAGCCGGGTCGAAGCGTTCGGCAAAGCCGCGCACGTAACCGCCGCGATCTGACCAGGCACGATCCTGTCTGTAGTTGTCCGATGCGGCCAAAATACGCGCCCGGTTGATGCGCCAGGCAGACTCGGGGGCAGGCGCGATCATAGACTGGCCCTGCATGACCAGTTCCCACAATTCGGCCGGGTCCAGCGCGCCAGGCAGCACACAAGACTGGCCGACAATCGCAATTGGCTCAAAACGCATCTAGCGGGCGCCTCCGACGAGTGACGCCTCACTCGAAACATACATTTCCAAGCCGCGAACCGCTGCGATAGGCACGCCGCTTCGTGCGTCGACGAACCAGAGATTGGTGCGCGTGCCAGCCTGCCCGATCAGTCTACCTTCGACAAGGCAGCGTACAGCCCGGCCCGCCTCCAACATGCCAGGCTCATACACAACGACCGACTCGACAGCCGTGGGCAATGTCAACTGCCTGAGCCGGTCGTACCCCCAGACGCGAGCCAGTTGCAGGCCACCGTCCATCAGCGCCGGGTCCGTCTGCCAGGCATCGGTACGACGCAATGGGTGTGGGATATCCCAGCCGGCTGACCGGCTTACACTCAAGCTGGCACTGGCGCCTTGTTCGCCGAGGCGATCTACGCACTCGACGGTAGCAAAAGCCGGACCGTGGAACAGCTGGTCGCTGTAGAGATCGGCACCTTCTAGGGTCACACTCGGCCACGCCCGGCTGGCTTCTGCCAACCTGCGCCCAGCGTCTACTTCTGTCGCAGGCAGGTTGACTACCTGCGCTGCAAAACGCGCAACGCCGTCGACATCGCAGAGCGTGGCGTTGAGCGCCGTTCCAGGGGTGCCGGCAGCGTCCGGCTCCAGGTGGATGCGCAGGCGTGCAGGCCGCTCTGCAAAGGCTGGCAGTGGGATGCCTTTGAGCACGCGCAGCTTGCGCAACGCGTTGTACGTCGCTCCCGTGCCGGACGCATTGGCGGCACGCAGGAACCATTCCTGCACCATGACCAGCGGCACAACCACCACACCGCTGATTTGGTGGCTGAACAGATAAGGGTCGGTGGCGGCACTGGCCATGACGTCGTAGGTCGCAGAACGGACTGCGCGGGCTGCTAGCGGGTCAAGTAGCGGCGCATCGTGGGGCATTCCCCCGATGACAACCTCCACCTCCGCCGGGTCAGCTTGCTGTACCTCTGCCACAAAATGGCGCGCCCCACTACGCAGCGGGATCAGCGGCACACCCATCTCATCGAACTTGGCCTTGAGTACAGGCGTTACCATGCCACCTTCCCAGGGTCCCCAGCCGATGCTCTTGACGACACAGCCGGCACGCTTCTTAGCCAGTTCGTTGGCGACGCGGTTCATGACTTCGTTCGCCATCGCATAGTCTGACTGGCCGGCATTGCCCGTGCGCGCCGCCACAGATGAGAAGAGACAAATGACGTTGAGCGGATCGCCGGCTGTTGCCGCCAGCAAGCCAAGCAACCCGCTGATCTTGGTGCCAAAAACACGCCGGAAATCATCTTCGTTCTTTTCAGTCAGCCGCTTGTCGGCCAGCACACCCGCACCGTGGACAAGGCCCGTGATCGGTCCCCACTGAACGCGCACCTGGTCGAGGGCCGCTGCAGTGGCGACCGGGTCCGTGATGTCGCAGGACAGATAGACCGCCTCCGAACCGGCTGCGCGCAGTTCTTGCAGCGTGGCGCGAATCTCGCGGCCAGCAAGGATGCGGTCGGCTGCCACGCCCAGTTCGCGCGGGGTTGGCCGTTCGCCGCGATCTCGTGCCGCAGCCAGTAATGCCCTCTTCAGGCCGGCGTCATCCGCAATAGTGCGCAGAGCGGCCGGTTCTTCTTCGAGCGCGGAACGCCCCAGCAAGGCGATGCGTGGCCGAGCCTGGCGAGCCAGTTCGATAACCGCTGCCGCCGTTACCCCGCGCCCACCACCGGTGACGACGATCACAGAGTCTGAAGTGACACTGGGTGCACCGCCACCGGCCCGACGTTCAGTCGAAACAAAGGTATAGCGTCTACCGTCGGCCGCCAACCCAATCTCGCGGTCGCTCCCCCCACTCAGCAGTTCGCCGCAAAGCCGTTCCGCAATCGCGTCGGGAGATCGACCGTCCCCCGCAATGTCGATGGCACGTACCACGGCCTGAGGCCATTCCTGCGCCGCGGTCTTCGCCAGTCCCGAAAGACCGCCCAGCCAGGCACGCTCGCCATTCACAGAGTACAGACCAAAATCCCCGCCAGTGGCCTGTACAGTGACAAAAAGACCGCCCTTGGCCTCAAAACTGGCCGCCACCGTCGTTGCGATCTGGAACGCTTCGGCGTTAGCAGCGATAGCAGCATCGGCGGCGGCCACAGCACGCAGACCAGCCAGACAGATGACGGATCGTGCATCGGCCGGCACGTTGTCAGTCACAATTGCCTGCGCGCCGACTTCGGTCAGCCGTTGTGCCAGCCGCTGCGCAACCCCGCCGCCGTCGTCAGTCACATACACCGTCGTGCTGTCAATGAGAAAGGGCGGCGTCAGGCCAGGCGCAGGGCGCAGCGTTGTTTCCAAAACATAGCGGCGAATCGGATCGGTGGGAGAAGAATCGTCACTGTTCAACGCGGGTGCAGCCGGCGCAGCGGCGTTCAGCGGTAACCGTTGGCCGTTGGCCGTGGACGGCTGGCTCCTCCCCAGCGTGCTGTCCATGTAGGCGACGATCTCACCCAGCG
>CAIRNL010000839.1 GCA_903879975.1 uncultured Chloroflexota bacterium
AGCAGGTACTGGAGCATCGTCGACGACCCCATGTAGGGGTAGACGTCGAACGAGAAATCGACCTCGTTGACGGCAACCAGGTCGATGTAATCGATGATCGCCTCGACTTCGGCTGCAGTGGTGCCCTTCAGATGCGAGATGTGCACGGGGACGCCCGCTCGCCGGCCGATTTCGACAGCTTCTTTGACGCCTTCCAGCGTGCCGCGCGCATAACGTACGTGCGTGACATAGACACCCTGCTTCGCCCGTATGCCTTGTGCGGCTGCGGCCAACTCGCCGGTGTCGGCAAAACACTCGTCGACATAGTCGAGTCCGGTCGAAAGTCCGCACGCACCCTCACGCATGCCCTGTCGCACAAGCTCCTGGAGATCGGCAAGTTGGTGGTCGTTGGCATGGCGTTCGCCAAAACCAAGGGCCAGCGTGCGCACATTGGCGTAAGGGATGAAGGTGGCCACGTTCTGCGCAGTTCTGCCGTCGAGCAGGCTCATGTAGTCGGCAATACTTCGCCAACCGGTGTACTGTTCGAAGCGCAGACCGTTGAGCGAGCGTAGATACTGGATCCAGGCATGCACCGTCTGCGCGCTGACGGGCGCATAGGAGATGCCGTCCAGCATGAGAAATTCTGTTGTGAAGCCTTGCGTGGTCTTGGATAGCAGATGGGGCTGGGTCAGCAGAACGGCGTCAGAATGGGTGTGTACATCGATGAAGCCAGGTGCAACGATACGATCCGTTGCGTCAATCTTGCTGAGGGCTTCGGCACCGGCCAACGATTCGACAGCCACAATCCGATCGCCGGCAATGCCGACGTCTGCCTGGTAGCGCGGGCGCTTCTGCCCGTCGACAACCGTGCCATTCCGGATAATGAGGTCAAACATGTGCAACTCGATTGTGCCTGGACTGCAGAACAGCCGCCATGGCGGCGACTTTACCGCAAGATGGAAATATCTATTCTGCTATTCTAGCCCGATTGGGCAGCTTTGGCGAAAGCGCTGATTCGCAGGGGGCTACTTCATGCCTGGAGCCTACGGCGCGTCCCTGCGCTGAGTGACACCTGATCTACAATCACGTCGCGTGGCTGTGCTGGACGCCGGCTCGACGTTCGAATGCTTGGGGGCACCAATTCTGCCGCCACACGGCGCACCTTGCAGCCGGCGATGCCATCAGCCTGTCTGCCGATTCTGCAGGCAGGTGACCAGATAGTGCGCCCTGCCATTTCATCGTCGGGTGCAGGCGCTTTTCATGATGCTATAATGGACTTGTAACCTTTCCCGATATACCCAAACCAGAGCGCTACTGTAGGATGTAAATGCCGAGGAGGTTCCATGCATCGTTCGCAGCGAGAACAGGTTCGGGCTCTGTTCACACAGCACCGGATCGACGCCGCATTGTTTGCCAGCCCCGCCAGTGTCACTTGGCTCACCGGTTTTGCCGCGCCGGTGCAGACTGGCGGCAATCCATTTGCGGCAGCTCCTCCCTTGCTCTGGTGGGCCGATGGCCACTTCACCCTCATCGTGGTCGACGGCATGGCACCTCTGGCAACAGCCTTCAGCCAAGACGAGGATGGATCGCTGTTGACCTATCGCGGCTACACCATCGATGGCCCAGTGGACAGCTTGCGGCAGTTGCGCACTGTGCTGAACGAACTTTGGTTGCCGCAGGCGAGTAGGGCGAAGAGATGGCGTATTGCTGTCGAAAGCGCCGCCATCCCGGTTGCCGTGACCAACGTGTTGGCGGAAGCCAGCGGGTTTGCGCCGTGGCTCATCATCGACGGCTGGTTGGAACCATTGCGTATGGTCAAGACGGCTGAAGAACTCGCCAAGCTACGCGAAAATTTTCGGTTGACCGACATCGGCCATGCTGCGGCACGCTCAGCTGTGGCAGCCGGTGTGCGGGAGATCGATGTGTGGGAAGCGGCGCGCACAGCGGTAGAACGGGCGTCTGGCTGTCGCGTGCCCATGGGCAACGATTGCGTCGTCGGCTACCGGCAGCAGAACATCGGCGGTTGGCCGCTCGATTTTGCCCTGCGCGCCGGGGACTCGATCATCGTCGATCTCAGCACCATCCGTGATGGCTACTGGAGTGATAGCTGTGCCACCTACGTGGCGGGCGCACCGAACGAACGGCTGCGCGCCATCCACCGTGTGGCCAGTGACGCGTTGACGATGGGTGCCGGCCTGCTGCGGCCGGGCGCTGTGGCAGGGGAAATCGATCGCCAGATGCGCGCCTTCATCGCCAATGCCGGCTACCCGGTCTATCCCCACCATACGGGTCACGGCGTCGGTGTGACAGGCCACGAGGCGCCGCGCCTCATTCCCGGCAGCACGGCGGTGTTGGAGGCAGGTATGGTGATCCTGCTCGAACCAGGCATCTACTTTGCGGGCGATACCGGCGTGCGTGTCGAGGACGCATTTCTGATCGTCGAAGGGGGTGCACAGCGCCTCACCTCACACGATAAATCTTTAGGTTGATTCCGACAACACAAAAGGAGAGCAGTATGCGCAAGCCAATCGTATCCGAACGTGCCGTGGTGCCGGCCTCGCCTTACTCGCAGGCCATCCTGGCCAAGGGGCGCACCCTCTATGTCTCGGGACAGGGGTCTTTTGACCCGCAGACCAACCAGTTTCGCCCTGGCAGCTTCCGCGAGCAGGCGGAACGCACCTTTCGTAATGTGCAACTCATCCTCGATGCCGCCGGCGCCACCTGGCAAAATGTTGTCAAGGTCAATGTCTATCTGGCCAACGTACTCGATTTTGCCGAGATGAACGAGGTCTACCGCGAACTGCTGAGCGAACCCTACCCGGCGCGCACGACCGTGCAGGCCGGTCTCATTGGCCAGATGTTGATCGAGGTCGATTGCATCGCCGTGCTACCTGAATAGCTGTCAGATGCCCTGGTTTGTGCTGGACGGTCCACCCTCTTCTCGCTTGCCCCCCTGCTCATCATTTCCATCAACTTGGCAAGCCTTACCATCAATGCTGCGACTTTCGAAACGCGCTTGCTGCAAACCATCGAGGAACGGGTTGGGCCGGAAGTTGCTCAACTGACCGGGGAAATCCTTGCCGCCCGCTTTGCCTTTCAGCCCAGCGGAACGGCGACGCTCATCGGTGTTGGCCTGTTGCTTTTCGGCGCTTCGGGCGTGTTCCTGCAACTGCGCGGCGCGCTCAACGCCATGTGGCACATCGAGGCGCGACCGGCTAGCGTTCCGGCGACGATTTGGGGCGTTGCCAAGGGCTATCTGATCTCGGTGGCTGCGGCACTCTTGCTGGGCCTGGTGCCTATTCTGCTCCTCTTTGCCAGTGCTGTCGTCGCCTCGCTCCCTGCGCAGAGCGTTGAAGCCGTCTACCGCAGCGAGTCACTGACGACCGTTATCCAGATCCTGGCTTCGCCGGTCGCCTATTTCATCCTCTTCGCCTTTGTTCTCAAGTATCTACCGTAGGCGAACGCCTCTTGGCGCGCAATCTGGCCCGGTGCGTTACTCTCGGCCATCGGTTACTGGATTGGCAGTGTGATCCTGGGCTGGTACGTGCAAAATACGGCGATTGGCTCGATCTACGGCGCAGCAGGTTCGGCGCTGGCGTTGCTCATCTGGGCCTATTACTCGGCCTATATTTTTCTCTACGGCGCCAAGTTCGTCCACATTGTCGCGCAGGCCTATGGCTATCCGATCGTTTCTGACAAAGAAACAACCTTTGTCCACCTACGCTACGATGGCGAGGAGTAGGCGGGAAGAAACGGATCAGTTTTGTGGTGTGCTGTCAGCGGCCGGTGGTGTCACCGTATTCGTAGAAACGGGGGACGACGAAAAGGCCGCTGCTACTGCGGCACTGCCATCCCCCTGCGGCACTTTGGAAGTGCGTGGCAGTTGGCCCATGAGCGCCATGACGGTGCGACGATAGCCTGCTGCCTTGCTGGAGGTCTGGAGCACCGGCGACACGACGTTTTCACTCATGAAGTTGGCCGTGCCACGCACCGTGGCGATGGTCTCCTTGGTATCGGCGATAATCGGCTTGATTTCGTACTGTACCATGCGCGTCAGACGCCAGATCTGCCAGATCAGGATGCCCAGGAGAACCCAGACTACAATGCTGGTCAGGGCCAGAAAGATGATCAGGATGTCACGAACGGTGGCGACGATCACGGCATACTCCCTTGCTGCAATGGGCTGCGGGTTTCCCTGAACTCCACTTTTGATTCCTCGCTGCGTCCGATGATGCCGCCGCCCAGGCACAGATCGCCGTCGTAGAAAACGGCGCCCTGTCCCGGCGTGATATCGCGCAGCGGCTCGTCCAGGCGCACTTCAACGCGTGCGTCCCCCTGCGGAAAGACCGTACATGCGATGGCCCGTGCCTTATAGCGGATCTTGCACTGCATGTGGCTTCCGGCGGGTGGCGCCTCATCCAGTGTCCAGTTGACGTGCTCGGCCACGAGCCGGTCCCGACCCAGCTCTGCCGCCGTCCCCACGACCAGCGTATTGTGCAGGTAGTCTAGTTCCAACACAAAGAGCGGTTCGACTACGCCGCTGATGCCAAGTCCCTTGCGTTGGCCGATGGTATAGGCCGGCAGCCCGCTGTGCTCGCCATAGATGCAGCCGTTGCGGTCGACGATCGGCCCGGGGCGCATGGCTTCCGCCGCCCAGCTGCGCAAGAAGCGGCGATAATCGTCGTCGAACACGAAGCACAGGTCCATCGAGTCATGCTTAGAGGCGATGGGTAGCCCGCGCGCGGCCGCCATGCGCCGCACCTCGGCCTTGGGAAAGTCGCCCACGGGAAAGAGCACATCGTGTAACGCCGCCTGGCCAAGCACGCTGAGCACATAGCTCTGATCCTTGGCTTCGTCGACCCCCTTGAGCAGGTGAATCCGGCCGTCGTTGCCCCGGCGCAGCCGCGCGTAGTGGCCCGTTGCCAGGTAGTCCGCCCCCAGCCGCCGTGCGTAGTTGAGCAGATAGTCGAAGCGGATATGCCGGTTGCACTCGATGCACGGATTGGGCGTCACGCCATGACTGTAGCCGTCGATGAAGAAATCGACGACCTTGTGCTTGAAGGGTTGCTCCACGTTGATGAGGTAGAACGGGATGCCCAGTTCGTCGGCCACGCGCCGCGCGTCGTGGACGCTCTCCACACTGCAGCACTTGTTGGTGGAGCCTTCGCCTTCACCCGTCTCTGCCCAGAGGCGCATCATGACGCCGATGCAGTTGTAGCCTCGTTCGACCAGCAGCGCCGCCGCCACCGACGAATCGACGCCGCCCGACATGGCGACCACGACCGTCGTCTCGGCCGGCGTCCTGGTGTGCTTTGTAACCATTATGGCCATAGTGTACACGAAATCCGCCCCAGCGTCGATTTACTCAACGTTCCAGCGCGACGCTCATCTCCACCGTGCGCGAGCGGCCATCCTCCGCATTGGCCGTGCCGCGCAGCGTGTAGCGCTGGCCAAACTGGATCGGCTCGCCGCCCGGCCAGGCGTCGCCGTTGTTGCTGAAGACAAAGATGTTGCAGTCTGGCTCGCCGCCGGCAAAGGCGCAGTAGGCTGCGTTGTTCTCCGTGCGCTCGTAGACGCGGTCTCCATTTGCATCGAAGATGCGCAGCTCCACATTGCGGATGCCGTCGCCGTCGCGATTGCCGCGAGCCGGATCGTATGCCTCCACTTGGAAGACCAGCGCGCCATAGACCGTGCCGGCATCGGTGCCGGGGCCAGTCTGCGCGACCCGCACGACGAGATTCTGCTGCCCAGGCGCCGTGACGTTGCTGTCAAGCGTCGGGTTGTTGATAGTGAAGGGTGTATTCCAGCGCGCCGACGGGTCGCCATCCCCTTCCAGGAAGATTCGGGCCTCCACGTTGTAGTCCCCGTTGCGGATGCGGTTGTCGGTACCCGGCCAGCGTGCGTCGCGGCCAATCTCCAGCACGTTGCAG
>CAIRNL010000840.1 GCA_903879975.1 uncultured Chloroflexota bacterium
GCGCAAGCCAACGGCCTGCGCAACCCGAGCTACATCTACGTCGGGCAAGTTCTGTGCATTCCCAGCACGTACTACCCACCTTCACCGTACCCCCCTCAGCCGGGGCCGCCGGTCTACTGCAGCCAGTATTACACTGTGCACCATGGCGACTCGCTCAGCGTGATTGCGCGGCGCTGCGGGACCACGGTGAATTCGCTCATGTATCTCAACGGCATCCACAACCCAAACTATATTCGGGCCGGGCAGGTGCTCCGGATTTACTGACGGGCAGGACAGTAGAGAGTGACGTACAGCAAGGGCCGGAGTCGACGTGGTTCTGACTCCTGCTACTTTAAGCAAAAAGGCTCTGCAGCTTCATGGCCATCATCGGATTGCCTGTGACCGTGAGCTTGCCCGAAGAGAAGGCAGCCATGGGGTTGATTTTGCCCTGGGCCAGTGCAACAAAATCGACTTCGCTCATGGCAATGGTGCAGTCCGCGTTGGGGAGCGTGCCGGCACGAATCTCGCCGGCGCCTGTCATGTCCACCACCCAACTGCCTCCCTGCTTGCCGGCCAGGTCGAACTGGAAGCGGGCATTGATCTTGGCTGGCAGCTGAGGGTCAGCGGCGACACGTGCCGCCATGTGCTCGAAGATGGCAGCAGGCGTTGGCTCGGCGGGCGCAGGCGCGCTGGGAATCGAGATGGTGCGCTCCGGCTGGCCGGCATCGGCGCCCATGACCAGTTCGGCCATGACGCGCACTGCGGCGGGGTCGAAGGTCGTCAGGTTGAGCGTGGTGATCGGGCTCGCCCGCCACGCCTCCAGGTGTTCGGCGATGCGCGCTGTGGGGCCGCACAGTGCGACGGCATCGACCAGTTGGTCGGGAATGGCGGCCGCGGCTGTGTTCTTGTCACCCGCCAGGTAGAGATCCTGCACGCGGTCGGCGGCCTCCTGGAAACCATATCGACAGGCCAGGTCATGGTAAAAGTTCTTACCGCGTGCGCCCATGCCGCCGATGTAGAGCGCGAGGAAGGGCTTGACCTGAGCGCGGCAGGCGTCGATGTCGTCGCCCAGAACGACCGGGACGGAGGGGGCGATATCGAAGTTGACCAGACTCTTGCTGTCGCCGGCCTTGGCAAAACCTGCTTCCACTTGGGCGGCATACGCGTCGGCGTAGTGGGCCGGCGAGAAGAAGATCGGCAGCCAGCCGTCTGCGATCTCGGCACTCAGTTCCACGTTTTTCGGGCCGATAGCCGCCAGGTAGATAGGTAGGTTGCGGCGGCCATGGAGGATGCTCTTGAGCGGCTTGCCGAGCCCGGTGGCATCTGCCCCCTGGTAGGGAATCTGGTAGTGCTCGCCCTGATGGACGAGGGGTGCCTTGCGCGCAAAAATGGAGCGCACGATGCTCACATATTCGCGCGTCTTGCCCAGCGGCTTGCCGTAGGCCACGCCATGCCAGCCCTCCACGACCTGGGGGCCAGAAAGCCCAAGCCCGAGCAACATGCGCCCGCCCGACAACTGGTCGAGCGTCATGGCGGTCATCGCGGTGTTAGCGGGCGTGCGCGCCGGCATCTGCAGGATGGCAGTACCGAGCTTGATCTGCTGCGTCTGCGCGCCGATCCACGCTAGCGGCACGACTGCGTCGGACCCGTAGGCTTCGGCCGTCCACACGGCATAGTAGCCGAGGCGGTCAGCCGCCTTGATCATCTCCATGGGCAGTGACAGGGTAGCGCCGGAATAGCCTACCATCAAACCTAGACGCATCGCTTACTCCTTTGAATCTCTGGGCACTCGATCCTCCCCGCGTCAACCAGGTCCGAACCTAGTACAGATGGGCGCAAATAGGCCGGCGGTTTTGTGGAGCGATTTGGCAAATCGCTCCACATGCTGTGCTGCTCCATCACTACCGATTGACGTAGGTCGATGTGTACTAGGCGGCACAAGCTCATCCATCCTACCGGATCGCCCTGAGCGAGTGCTGAAATTGGCGGCGCTCGTCACAGCCACTGCGCCAGAAAAGCCAGTACCTCGGCGCGCATTTCGGCCGTCTCGAAGTGGCCGATCTCGTAGCGTTTCATCTGCCAGGCATCGGCTGCACCCTGCTCGGCATAGACACGGCGCAACTCAGCATCTATCTTGTCGAGGCCGGCGCGTGGCGTGAGCGGGTCCAGATTGCCCTGCAGCCCCAGGTGCGGCCGCGGTGCGATGAGCGCGTTGATCTGCCCGGCGGAGAAGTGCTTGAGCAGCGACGGCACATAGTAGTAGATGCCGTGCCCGTCGAGGCCACGGCTGTCGATGAGCGCATCGTAGTCAGTCAGGCAGCAGAGGTCGATGCACACCTTGATGCGCTCGTCGAGGGCAGCAACCCACCACGCCATCGTGCTGCCCAGGGACAGGCCGAGCGTGGCGATGCGTGTGGCGTCGACGTCGGGCCGTGTGGCCAGGTAGTCGAGGGCACGGATACTGTCGTAGAGCATCATGCCCCACAGCACCTGGCCGCGCCAGAGCATGAGCTTGAAAAGTTCACTCTCCGTGCGGCCGCGACGTTCACCAAACATCCAGTGCTCGATGCAGAGCGCGGCATAGCCTTGAGCGGTCAGCACCTGCGCATAGGGCGGCTGCTGGAGGGAATCGCGCCCGCGGATGAACTCTTCCTTGCCCGTTGCGTAATCTCCGCTATGCGTGTGGTTGTAGAGCACGGTCGGGAAAGGACCCTTCCCGTGCGGCCGTGCAAAGTAGGCGGGCACCGTCTCCTGGCCGTTCAGGTCGAGCGTCAGCCGTTCCAAGATGTAGGCGCCGCGATCTTGTTGCCAGACGACGCGTGCAGAAATGGGCCGGTCGCGCGGCGGCAGGTCGCCAAGCAATCCCCATAATTCGGCACGACGAGTGATCGTGTCCATTTTCCCTCCCGGTATGAGCACACATGCAGCGCCGATTGGTCAGAACATCCAATACCTGCGGCGGAACGTCGTGCAGATTCGCCAGTGACGTTCTTGACGATATCGTTCATTCTATTGTACATACTGCACTGATCATAGCTGTGGATGAACCATCCAGCAAACAACCAACCCAAGCACTCACCCATCTGCCACATGCTCGACGCCGAACTATCAATCCAGTCTGGAATGCCGGCGCCCTTCCACGCCTATCAGCTCGACGACGCCTACGATGAGATGTTCACGGCTGCGGGACGGCCGCGGGAGCATTACAAGCGCCTCTTCCAGCGGCTCATGGAACTGACGCCGGCCGAATTGGACGAGCGCCAGCAGGCTGCGGATCTCTCCTTTCTGCACCAGGGCATCACCTTTACCGTCTACAGTGACACGCGCGGCACGGAGCGCATCTTTCCCTACGATCTGCTGCCGCGCATCATCAGTGCGGCTGAATGGGACCGAGTGGAACGCGGGCTGATCCAGCGCATTACAGCGCTCAACCTCTTTCTGCACGACATCTACCACGACGCGCAGATTTTGCGCGACAAGGTTGTGCCCCTCGATCTTGTCTTCAGCAGCAAGCATTATCGACGCGAGATGCGCGGGTTGGACGTGCCGCACGGCATCTACATCACTGTCGTCGGCACC
>CAIRNL010000841.1 GCA_903879975.1 uncultured Chloroflexota bacterium
CGTTGCTCAACAACCGCCAGGTACGTCCATCGAATGGCTCCTGCGGCTGGAAATAGATCTGTACGAAGCTGCTGGTCATATTGTTGGGGTCCGCATAGACCACCACAATCTCCACTGCCGCAGACACTCCATCGAAGTGGCCGGTCGCAACAAGCAGGGGATGGCCGGGCAGGCTCGTCGCGTATAGCTCTTCCCAGTAAATGCCGTTGATGGCTTGGCCAGACGGAACCAGACCGGCGGCGATGACCGGATCGTAGACTTTCAGCAGACCGCTCTCGGCGATGGCGATAATCTCGTCGTCGCCGTCACCGTTGACATCGCCGACAGTAGCATCGAACCAGCCGGCATCTGGGCTGCGAAAGTCCACAGCCGGCGTGTTGCTCGGCTGCTGTGGATCGTAGACGCGGAGGTAGCCCGCCGCATCGATGTAGACGATCTCGTCTTCGCTGTTGACCCTGTCCAAAGCCAGCGGCGCATCCTGGGCAGACGCCGGGATCCACATGCCAAGCCACAGGAGCAAGGCAACCAGAGTCGCCGGCGATGCCATCCCCGCAGACAGGCTCGGCAGAAGACGGAAGATTCGCCCCGACTGCCGCTTCATACAGTCCTGCACTCCAGTCATCTAGGCCTTTCCCAAAACAGCTGCCAGCAGCGCCATACGAATATACATCCCGTTGCGCATCTGGCGGAAATAGGCGGCGCGCGGGTCGTTATCGATCGCATAGCTGATTTCGTTGACGCGCGGCAGCGGATGCATGACGATCATCCGCTCCTTGGCGCGCGCCATCAATTCCGGATCGACGACATAGCGGTCTTTGACCTGGTCATACTCGGCCAGATCGGTAAAACGCTCCTTCTGCACGCGCGTCACGTAGAGCACATCGACGTCCCCGATCATATCATGTACGTCCTCGCTCTCCTCGTAGAGATGGCCGCTGGCATCGACGACATCCAACACATCCTTGGGCATGCGCAGGATGTCCGGGCTGACAAAGATGAACTCGACCGGGTAGTTGACAAGCAGCTTGGTCAGGCTGTGCACCGTGCGGCCAAATTTGAGATCCCCGACCATCGCAACTTTGAGGCCGCCAACCTCGCCCAGCCCCTCGACAATCGTGTAGAGGTCCAGCAACGCCTGCGTGGGGTGCTCGCCCACACCGTCGCCGGCGTTGATCACCGGCTTGCCGGCGTAGCGGGCAGCTGTGGCAGCAGACCCTACTTCAGGATGACGAATGACAATGATGTCGGCGTAGCTCTCTAACGTACGGACGGTATCAGGCAGGCTCTCGCCCTTGGTCACGGAGCTGTACTGCACGTTGTTGATCGGGATGACCTGTCCCCCCAGACGCAGCATGGCCGCCATGAAGCTCGAACTCGTGCGCGTGCTGGGTTCGTAGAAAAGGTTGGCGAGGATTTTGCCCTGCAGGAGATTGACCCCGCCGAAACGCTCGACCACGACCTTCATCTCGTCGGCGACGTTGAGAATATAGTCGAGTTTGGTGCGGTCGAACTGGCCGACGCTGATGATATCCTGGCCATAGAAACCGTTGTCCATATGGTTGGCTGCCATAGCATCGACTTCTTTCAGTTTGCGTTCCATCCTTCATGCTCCTTGAATAAAGCGTATACACGCAGGGCAACAGCCCCCCTCCGGACGCAGCACACGCACTACAGCGCAGCAAAGAGCACCCGCCCACTGCCCGGCGCCGCTAGAACAGCGCCTCCGGCGTAGACCATCGCGCCGCGCAATACGACGCGTTCGACACGGCCGTAGAGCCGCCAGCCGGCGAAAGGACTCCACCCAACTTTTGTCTTGAGACTGGAATTCGTCAATTCATAGCCCGCATCGACATCTACTTCGATCCACGTGTCGGGCTGCTCCGGCAGGCCATAGATGCGCCGTGGCGCCGTGTAGCAGCGTTCAATGATGTCGCCCAGGTCCAGCAGTCCGGCATGAGCGGCCGTCAACAGCAACGGCAGCATGGTCTCCACCCCAGGTACGCCGGGCGGCACCGCCGGCCGGGCAGGTTCGACGCCGATTCCCTTCTCGGCAAGGGTGTGCGGCGCATGGTCGGTGGCAAAGATATCGACGACGTCGAGGTTTTCCCACAGCGCAGCCACGTCGTCGGGGGTGGCAAGACGGGGACGCATGTCGCCGCATGCACCCAGCCGGGGCAGGTCGTCGGTAGACAGAAACAGATGGTGTGGCGTCACTTCGCAGGTCACCGGCACACCCCGATCCTTGGCCACTCGAATCAGTTCAATCTCGTTGCGGCGGCTGACATGCGCAATGTGCAGCGGGACGGCGTAGAGCTGGCTCAAGCAAAGACAGACCGGCAGCATCAACTCCTCGGCATGCACCGTGATCGGCCCAATGCCCTCCCCCACACCTGCCATACGATAGCCCACGGCGTCCGCCTTCTCAGCCCACCCGCGAAAAAGACGGTGCATGAGGTCGAGCGTATCGATGCGCAGGCTGCCGAAGGTATCGCTCACATAAATCTTGAGCGCGCACGCCTGCTCGGCCACGGGCAGATAGGCGTCGCCCTCGGTGTGGGTCGCGCCAACAAAAAGCCCGACATCACAAACAGCTTTGGCTGCTGCGAGTCGGGCTTTCTCCGCCAGACGATCAGGGGTGGCGGTGGGCGGATTGGTGTTGGGCATATCCAACACGGTGGTGACCCCTCCGGCCAATGCCGCCATCGTGCCAGTGGCGAAATCTTCTTTGTATTCGTACCCGGGCTCGCGCAGGTGAACGTGCGCATCGACGAGGCCGGGCAGCTGCGCCACGCTCATGGAACTCTCCTTGCAAGATCGACCGATCGCTCCCCACTATTGTAGTCGCAGCGCACAGATCTACCCAAACCAATCGCTGCAACAGGGAGCAACCTGCGCTGCCGTAGGAAACAACGGCATGCTGATGGTAGAATACCAGACATGTCCCATATCAAGTTCCTGCTCATGCACGTTCGATGGGTCGTTGCGCTTGGCCTGCTGCTGCTGGCCGCCATGCCGCATGCCCTGGCCGCGCAGCAAGATGCTGCCGCCAACCCGCTGCCCATTGTCTCACCTACAAAGATCCTCAGCCCTGTGGCGATCTACCAGCGGCTTGCCCCGTCGGCTGTCTATATCGTCACCGAAAGCAGTACGGGCAGCGGCCTGCTCCTACCCGGCGGTTATGTCGCCACCAATGCCCATGTGCTGTGGCCCTTCACCCACGCGCGGGTCGTGACGAGCGACGGCCAGGTCTTCGACGACACACCCGTGGCCGCCAGCGACTTCCTGCTCGACCTGGCGATTCTGGGACCCATCGATACCCAGCTGCCGCCGGCGCCGTTAGCCGACGGCGAGCAGCTCCCCGTCGGCGCCAGTGTCTACTTGCTCGGCTATCCAGCCGAAGGCGAGCCGATCCCGCAGCCGGCCATTGCCCGCGGAATCATCTCGCGCATGCGCACATGGCATGCCCTCGGCATCACCTACTTCCAAACAGACGCAGCGGTGGCCGGCGGACAGAGCGGCGGCATGCTCGTGGCTGCGGACGGCAGCGTCATCGGCATCTCCGGCATGTCACTCGCCGACAGCTTCGCCGTAGCAGCCTCTGCGGCCGACCTGGCCGCGCTGCTCACCAACCTGACAGCCGGTGCTGCGACGCCCGGTCCGGCGATGCGCGCATTCCCGCTGCACGGCAGCAGCCGCAGCCAGCGCTTCCAACCGGTGCACTCCTGGGATCAGCGCATGTACGTGATCCAGTCCCCTATCGCCCAAGGCGACGTGGACGTCAGCGCCGAGAGCGAGGGCGATGCGCTGCTCTTCGTCACAAACCTTTTGGGCGAGTACCCGCTCTATCTCGACGATACGCTCGATGGCAAGGAAACAGGCACCTTCGCTGTGGAGAGCCGCACGCCCTACTTTCTGGTGGCAGCACCAGCCTATGCCACGCCCGACGAGATCGCCGTCACCGCGACACAACGCCTCGCCCCTTTCACCGACCCCGACGACGGCCGGCACATCGGCTCGTCCAGCACGACACTCGCCGGCATCCTGGACTATCCCGGCGACATCGATTTCTTCGAGATTGACCTGCGCCGCGGGCAGACCGTGACGTTGACCATGACGAGCATGCTCGTCGACGCCTATTTACGCCTGGACAATACCCCCCTCTCCGGTAACGCCACGGCATGGGACGATGACGACGGCGGTGGCCCCTTCGGTACCGATGCCGTGATGATTTACACGCCCCGCCGCAACAGCACCTCCCTGATCATTGCGGAGGATGCAGCCGGCATCGACACTGGCGGCTACCTGCTAACCATTGAAAGAGAACCGGATGAAAACTGACCGCCTGGAAGCCCAACTTGCCTTTCTGCTCGAAATCGACCGCCTCAAGCGCATCCTGCGCCGCACCAGCCTGGTCGGCGGCGACCGTCGCGAAAACAGCGCCGAGCATTCGTGGCATCTGGCCGTTATGGCCATAATCCTGGCCGAACACGCCAATCAACCCATCGATATGCTCCATGTCCTGAAGATGCTGCTCGTCCACGATATCGTCGAAATCGACGCAGGCGACACGTTTGCCTATGACGTGCTGGCCAACCAGGACAAGCAGGCCCGCGAGCAGGCCGCAGCCGAGCGTATCTTCGGCCTGCTGCCCGCTGACCAACGCGACGAAGTCCACACACTGTGGGAGGAGTTTGACGCCCGCAGTACGCCCGAAGCACGCTTTGCCAATGCCATGGACCGCCTCATGCCCGCGCTACAAAATTATGCCAACGGCGGTGGCACATGGCGCGCAAACGGCGTCAACTATGCGGCTGTGACACGCCGCCTGCAACCCATCGGCGACGGTTCGGACACGCTCTGGACTTACGTCGCCGCTATGCTCGAGGACGCCACCGCACGCGGACTCATCGCTCCCTGACGCGCAACAATGGCCGAATACGTTATCCGCGAGTGCTCCGATCAGGTCTGCCGCGCCCGCTATCCTGCTCCGGCTACCGACAGAGCGGGCGAGCGCTGTCCGTGGTGCGGCAACCCGGCACCGCCCGTACACACACTCGCTGCGCCAGGCGAATCCATCGCTCCGGCCGGCGCCACCGTACCGTTCGCCGCTCTGCTCGACAACGTACGCAGCCTGTTCAATGTCGGTTCGATCTTCCGCAGTGCGGACGGCGCTTGCCTCGAGCATCTCTACCTCTGCGGCTTCACCCCCACACCTGCCAATCGCAAACTGGCCAAAACAGCCCTCGGCGCTGACACAGCAGTCGCCTGGAGCCATCACCGCAACGCCGTGGAACTGGCGCATGGCCTGGTCGCAGTTGGCGCTCACCTGTGGGCACTGGAGACCACTGCGGACGCTACTTCACTCTTTGCCGCAGGCCCACCGCCGCCGCCTCTCGTATTGGTTGCCGGCAACGAAGTGACCGGCATCGATCCTGACTTACTTTCGCTATGCGAAAAATTTGTCGCCGTTCCTATGTTCGGCCGCAAACGCTCGTTGAATGTCGCCACTGCGTTCGGCATCGCCGCCACTGTGCTGCGCCAGCAGATGAAAGTCACACCACACGCCGTACCTCACGTGTCCATGGAGAATACCTGATGATCGCCGCTACCCCACCGCACAGGATGGCTTTGCTGCTCGCCACAACCTTGCTCCTGACAACAGGGGCCGTCCCATCGCATGCCATGCCACCTGATTCGGCTGCCCTTGCGCGCAGCGGGCACACGGCAACGTTGCTGCGCGATGGACGGCTGCTCGTCGCCGGTGGCAACGGCGCCACGACGCGCCTGCAGACCGTCGGCGCACCCCAACCCGCCGATGGCCCCCCCATGTCCGTCGCACGGCAGTCGCACACCGCGACGCTCCTCATCGATGGGCGCATCTTCGTCGTCGGCGGCTACGATGATGGGTTCACAGCGCTGGGATCGACCGAATTCTTCGAGCCAAACACCGAACAGTGGCAGGATGGGCCGCCGTTGGCTGAGCGCGCCCGTCATACTGCCACTTTGCTGAGCGATGGCCGTGTACTCGTGGCCGGCGGTGAAACGAACAGCGCTGAAACAGACGCTACCGTCGCCCTGTCGTCCGCTGCAATCTTCGACCCGGCCACAGACGAGTGGCAAGTTGTAGGCGACATGCTCCAGCCGCGCGCCGGCCATACGTCGACTCTGCTCGCCGACGGACGCGTGCTCGTTGCCGGTGGCGCTGGCAACGCTCCGGCCACTGCCAGTGCTGAGATATTCGACCCAGCCACAGGGAGCTGGTCGCCGACAGGGTTCGATCTCCAGTCAACGCGTACAGGCCATACCGCCACACTTCGTCCCGATGGCCGCATTGCTGTCGTCGGCGGACGCGATGCATCCGGCCACCCCCTGAACAGCACGGAGTGGTTCGATCCAGCCAGCGGCAGCACTGCCGGACCCGCGCTGGCCGCAGGTCGCGCCGGCCACACGGCGACCTTACTTCCCGATGGCCGCTTGCTGGTGACCGGTGGGGCCGGCGCCGGCTCCACCCCCCTCGCGACGAGCGAAGTGCTGGCAGCAGACGGCGCAACGTGGATGGCAGGGCCGGCGCTGGGCACCCCGCGCAGCGGCCACACGGCCACTCTGCTGCCCGGCGGCACAGTCTTGCTGGTGGGCGGCGCTGCAGCAGAGAACGAGCAGGAAAGCATCGATCTGTTCGCAGGCACATGGGGAACGCCCCCTCCGGCCATGACGTTCGCACGCACAGCGCATACGGCCACCCTGCTGCGCGATGGGAGCGTGCTGGTTGCCGGCGGCGCGCAGTCGTTCGGCACCTTACAGGCTGCCGAGCGGCTGCTATCCACCGGCGTGTGGCAGATCACAGGCAACCTCAGCCAGGCACGTTACGAACACACGGCCACGCTGCTGGCGGACAGCTCAGTTCTGGTGACGGGCGGCCAGGCAGGCACAACAACGCTGGCCTCGGTTGAGCGCTACCAGCCCGACGCCGGCGCGTGGAGCACAACTGGCTCGCTCAGTGCCGCACGCCGGCTCCATACGGCCACGCTGCTGGCTGACGGCACGGTGCTGGCAGTGGGCGGAGAAAGCGGCGTCGCTGCAGCCGCTGCAGGACGCGACGCCGCTGCAGCAACTGCCGAGCGATACAATCCAGCCACAGGAACCTGGTCTGCAGTAGCTCCGCCCGCGCAGGCGCGCAGCGCCCACACAGCCACACTGCTGCGCAGCGGAAGTCTCCTCGTCGTCGGCGGCAGTGCACTTGGGTTGACATTGACCAACGCAGCAGAAATCTACGATCCCGTTCTGAATCAGTGGCAGCCTACCGGCGCAATGCATGCTCTGCGCACGTACCATGCCGCCACCCTGCTCGCTGACGGCCGCGTCCTGGTGACGGGCGGCCAGGCAGGCACAACAACGCTGGCCTCGGTTGAGCGCTACCAGCCCGACGCCGGCGCGTGGAGCACAACTGGCTCGCTCAGTGCCGCACGCCGGCTCCATACGGC
>CAIRNL010000842.1 GCA_903879975.1 uncultured Chloroflexota bacterium
CCTCCACAAGATGAAACCAGGCGCCATCCTCATCAACACCTCACGCGGCGCCCTGGTGGATGAACTGGCATTGGCGGCTGCGCTCCGCGAGGGGCGTCTGGCGGGAGCCGGCATCGATACCATCGAAGGGATCGATGTTTTTGGCAGCCCTGAAGGCCCACCCGATCATCCTTTTCTTGCGCTGGAGAATGTCGTGCTGACCCCACACGTCGCCGCCGGATCCGTCCAGGCCATGCAGGATGTGGTCACAGGGGCTATCGAGAATGTAGTCGCCGTTCTGACAGGGTCATGGCCCGATCCCGTCCATATCGTCAACCGCGGCGTACAACCGAGATATCCGTTGACCGCACAAGAGCTGCCAGATTGACAGATTTTCATGCCCATGATTAAAGAACTATTGGGAAGAGAAAGCGGACAGAGGTTTGCCTGACGCGCCGGGAGGCACCTGTCAACCGAGAGGGCGCGTCGAGGATTCCTTTTTGAGCGAGAATGGAGGCCCACGTGGTATCCGAAATCCTGCCTGTCCACAGCCGAACCCTGAGCGATGAAGTGACAGACCGCCTGCGTGAGGCCATCCGCAGCGGAGCGATTCCGCCGGGGAGCCGCCTGGTCGAACAGGAATTGGCCGAGCGCCTTGGCGTCAGCCGGGTGCCGGTGCGCGAGGCGATTCAGACGCTGGTCGACGAGGGAATTGTGCGCAAAGCGCCCAGGCGCGGCGCGTATGTCTACTTGCCCACACAGAATGAGATCGACGAAATGTCGTCTCTGCGTGTCGTACTGGAGCGCTTTGTTGTCGAACGAGTGATTGCAAACTGGAGTGCACAGAGCGAAGCGACCCTGCGCGAGATCGTCGGCGAGATGCGGGCCGCCAAGGACAGCGCAGATTACCAGCGACTCTATGCGAAAGACTATGACTTTCACCGCACCCTATGGGAAATCGCCGACCATTCCATCCTGCTCGAGATTGTGGCCAGTTTACGCTCACGCATCAGTCGCTTTCTCTATGAGGCCACGAGCGTGCTGCCTCAAGTCGATGCGGATTTACACGTGGATTCTCATGAGCACCTGATCGATATTCTGAAAAGTAAAGATGTCGTCGCATCCCAGGCCGAGATCACACAACATATTCTGGATGCGAAACATCGCATTCTCACCTATTGCACGCTGGCCCAGTCCGAAGTAGATGATATCGATGGCGAGATCGCCCGTTGATCGGGTGGGTCCGCAGTGAGTTTCCAGCAATCAGCCAGGACAAGCAAAGAAGGAATTGTGCACCCATGAGACCGACCGTTGTGATTGGCTATTCGGGCTTCGGTGATATCGAAATCGAAAAAGAAGTTCTGAGTGCGCTCGATGCCGACATCATCGACGCCGGCACAACCGACACCTCGGAGGCGCGCGCGGCGATCCGCCAAGCAGACGCTCTCATGGTGACGATCCAGCCGGTGCCGGCCGACCTGATCGCCAGCATGGAACGCTGCCGCATTATCTCACGCGTCGGCACCGGCCTGGACGCGATCGATCTGGATGCCGCAACGCAGCATGGCGTGTGGGTGACCTACGTCCCTGACTACTCGATCGATGAGGTTTCGGCGCATGCCATCACATTGTTGCTGGCGCAGGCGCGCGGCCTGGGAACGTTGCTCGGCGTCACACGGTCCGGACGGTGGGAGAACGGCGGCATCCTGGTGCGCCGTCTCCAAGGACAGGTGCTGGGCATTGTCGGATGTGGCCGGATTGGCATGGCAACCGCTGCCAAAGGGCAAGGCCTGGGGCTGAACGTGGTCGGCTACGACCCATACATCGACCCTGGCAGCCTCCACGCGGCCGGTGTGCGGCCGGTCGATCTCGCAGGCCTGCTGCGCGAGTCTGACTATATCTCCCTGCACATGCCACTCACGCCCGGCAATCGGCACATGATCAATGCCGAGACGCTGCGCCAGATGAAGCCGAGCGCCTACCTGATCAATACGGCGCGCGGGCCGCTGATCGACGAAGATGCCTTGCTCGCTGCGGTGCGTTCAGGAGTGATTGCCGGTGCTGCGCTCGATGTCTTGAGCCAAGAACCCCCTGCTCCGGACAACCCACTGCTCCATGAGGAGAAGATCCTCATCACGCCCCATATGGCCTGGTATTCGGAAGAGGCAAAGGTCGACGTGCGCCGTCGTGGCGCGGAAGAAGTCGTACGCGTCCTGACCAACGCGCCCCCGCGCGCGCCGGTCAACCGCATCGAGACACGTTGACAGCGCAGACAATGTTCGGCCTGCCTGGGCGCTTCAAGCTCGACTGACCCCCTGCGCGCGCCGCATTTTTTGTCGCTGACGTTCCAAGGCAGGCCAAGCCAATCGGCTGCATACACACGCGCGCTGCGGCGGGGCTGCCGGCTGATGTGCCCCTGTCCGCAGGGCTGATAGCGATTTGTCCATGCTGTATCGACACGAACTCAAGGAGTCTACCCATTCATGTGCGCACAGGAATCGAATGTGCCCGCTGTGACGCCGATCGACCGATCGACCCTGCTCGATCTCTATCGCAGGATGGTCGTGATCCGGCGGACGGAGGAACAACTGGCGAAATCACACCAGCAGGGGCTGATCCACGGCGCCTGCCACACCTACGTCGGGGAAGAAGCGATTGCCACCGGCGTCTGCGCTCACCTGCGGCCGGACGATGCCGTCTTCAGCACGCATCGCGGCCATGGGCACGCGCTCGCCAAAGGCGTAGCGCCGCGCGAGTTGATCGCCGAACTCTTCGGGCGCGCCACAGGCTGCTCGCGCGGCCGCGGCGGCAGCATGCATCTGTTTGCCCCCGAAATTGGGCTGATGGGCACGAGCGGTATTGTCGGCCCGTGTATCCTGCAGGCCACCGGCGCCGGCTACTCCTTCAAGTTGCTCAAGACGGACCGCGTTGGCGTGGCGTTCTTTGGCGACGGTGCGGTCAACAACGGCGCCTTTCATGAGGGACTCAACCTGGCGGCCATCTACCGCTTACCCGTCATCTTCGTCTGCGAAAACAACCAGTATGCCACTGAGATCGCCTTCAAGGATGCAGCCGGCAACCCCAACGTCGGCGAGCGCGGCGCCGCCTATGGGCTGAGCGGCCTGGTGCTGGACGGCAACGACGTGCTGGCGGTCCATCAGGCCGCTGGCGCTGCGATTGCCCGTGCTCGGGCAGGCGGTGGCCCCACCCTGATTGAATGCCGCACCTATCGCACACGCGCACACGCCGAAGGCATGCGCGATACAGGCTATCGCAGCCCCGAAGAGGTCGAGCAGTGGAAGGCGAAAGATCCGATCGCACGCTATCGAACACATTTGACTGAAAGTGGCGCCGTCCGCGGCGAGGAACTGGAGGCAGTAGAGGCCGAGGTACAGTCCCTGGTCGCAGAAGCGGAGGTGTTTGCCCGCAACAGCCCCTGGCCTGCCGGCGCCACGGCCTGTGACCATGTCTATTACGAGCCAACAGTCTCACAAGCAGTTGCCCATTAGGAGCCATGATGCGCGAGATTACTTTTATCGAAGCCACGCGCGAGGCTTTGGCCACAGCCATGGCCAGAGACGCCTCAATCTTCGTGGTAGGAGAGGGGATCGGCCCACGCGGCGGAAACTTCAACACGACGACAGGTCTCTACGACCTCTATGGACCCGAACGCCTGCGCGACACCCCAATCAGCGAGCGCGGGTTTGTCGGCATGTGCACCGGTGCGGCCATGACCGGCAGCCGGCCCATCGTCGATTTCATGTTCGTGGACTTTATCCTGGATGCGATGGGCGAACTGATCAACCAGGCTGCCAAGATGCAGTACATGAGCAGCGGACGGCTCAAGATGCCCCTGGTGTTGCGCGGCTGCATCGGCATCGGCCATTCGGCAGCCACGCACCATTCGGGCAGCTACTTCCCCCATTTTGTCAACATCCCGGGCTTTCGAGTCGTCGTGCCGACCACCCCCTATGATGCCAAAGGGCTTTTCGCCACCGCACTGGTCAGCAACGATCCGGTCATTTTTCTGGAACACAAGTCGATCCTCTTTCAAAAGGGGCCGGTGCCCGAAACGGAGTACAGGATTCCCTTCGGCCAGGCGAACGTCAGCCGCACAGGCAGCGACTGTACGGTCGTTGCCGTCGGCGCCATGGTTGGCAAGACCCTTCAGGCATGTCAAGAGCTGGCGCAGAGCGGTGTCGACGTCGAAGTGATCGACCCGCGCACGCTGAATCCACTCGACGTCGATACGGTGTTGGAGTCCGTTCACAAGACTGGCCGGCTGTTGATCGTGGACGAAACGTTTCAGCCATGTGGCATCGGCGCCGAAATCTCCGCCCAGGTCACCGACCGCGGCTTTGACGACCTCGATGCTCCGATCCGCCGGCTCAATGGCGCCTATGCACCGACGCCGTACAGCCCGGCGCTGGAAAGCGCCGTCGTGCCCAGTGTTGCCGACATTGTCGCCGCCGTCCAGGATTTGATGGCAGAGTAAAGGGACCCAATAGATATGGCCTACACAATCCTGATGCCGCGGCTTGGCTGGACCATGGAGGAAGGTGTTTTTGGCGAGTGGCTCAAGGCAGACGGCGACCCTGTGCAGCCTGGAGACCTGCTCTTCACGGTGGAGGGAGACAAAGCATCTCAGGAAGTCGAAACCTTCGAATCCGGCATCCTACGTATTCCGCCCGACGCGCCGCAGCCGGGCACAGTCGTGAAAGTCGGGGCAGTCCTGGGCTATCTGCTGGCTGCAGGCGAGCAGGTGCCGTCGACGACGGGGTTCCCGGCGGCGCCCAGCGCTGGGCAGAGTCAGGCAAGCGCTGCCGCTGAGAGTGCAGCCACCCAGATAGTGCCTGCCCAGGCCACGGGCCACCATGCAGCCATCCCCACCATCAGCCCGCGCGCGCGCCGTGTCGCACGAGAGCTTGGCGTAGAGTGGACGCGCCTGCAAGGTAGTGGGCGTACGGGACGGATCGTCGAGCGCGATGTACGGGCGGCAGCGTCGGTGCGCGTTCCCCTGCAGGAAGCAGAACCAGCAGTGCGGGCAACCCCGGTAGCCCAACGGGTGGCGCAGGACGCCGGCATCGATCTGGCGGCAGTCAAGCCCAGCGGGCCCGGCTCCCGTATCCAGCGCAGTGACGTGGAGGCGGCGATCCGCGCACAACAACAGGCAACGGCCAGCGTGCCCTCTGTGCCAGAGGAGAGCCATACGGCGATCCCGGTCTCGCGTGTGCGCCGCCTGATCGCGCAGCGTATGGCGGAGAGTGCACAGACAAGCGCAGCCGTCACCTTGACCACTGAAGCGGATGCGACCGAGTTCGTCAGCCTGCGCGACCAAGCGCGTGTCAGATTGGCGCCGCAGGGACAGCTTGTGCCCAGCTACAACGATCTCCTGATCAAACTCACTGCCATCGCCCTGCAGGAGGTTCCTGCCCTGAACGCTACCTGGCAGGAAGAGACGATCTTGCAGTGGCGCGCCGTCCATATCGGGCTGGCGGTGGACGCGCCGGATGGATTGGTCGTGCCGGTCGTGCGCGATGTCCAGACCCTCAGTGTCGGCCGGATTGCTGCGCTGACACACGATCTGATCGCGCGCGCCCAGTCGCGTGCCCTGCGCCCAGAGGAACTGCAGGGCGGCACGTTTACGATTACGAACCTGGGGATGTTCGGGATCGATGCGTTCACGCCCCTGATCAATCTGCCCCAGTCTGCCATTCTCGGCATTGGCCGGATTGCGGCGCGGCCAGCGGTGGTCAACGACCAGATTGTGCCTCGCAAACTGATGGCCCTCAGCCTGACCTTCGATCATCGTGTGGTCGACGGGGCGGCCGCCGCGCGCTTCCTCAATCGAGTGCGCGAGTTCATCGAGCAGCCGGTGCTCTGGCTGCTCACCTAGGGAAAGGAACCCTACGATGCCCATCGGCGCCAATCAAGAGTGGGAGCGAGCCCATGTGGCCAGCGCCCAGGCCGGAATCGACGCATTTCTACTTTCATCGCTGGCCGATGTCACCTACGTGAGCGGATTCGAGGTGCCGATCCCGATCGGGGCAGGCGCCGAGTTCGCCTATGGCATTCCGCTGGCCTTCTGCACGGTGGGCGACCCACATGGTTGGCTCGTCGTGCCCGACGGAATGGCGGCCCAGGCTCGGAGTCAATCCCGGCTCGATGAGTGGGTCACGTTCGATACCTTCAACCATCTCCAACAGACTGACTCTGCCGAGTCGTTCGTGGGCGCCATTCGGTCAACCTTGCGCGGGGTCGGGCTTGGCTCCAGCCGTGCCACACTCGGCATTCAGGCCCGCACCCTGCCTTATGCGGTCGCCCGCCTGCTGCAGGAGGAGTTTCCGGCGCTGGCGCTGGTGGAAGTCTCGCCAGCCCTGCTTGCGGCACGGTCGATCAAGACCCAGCGGGAGATCGATCTGCTCAGGCGGGCGTCGCACGTTGCGGATATCGGCCATCGAACCCTGGCCCATCTCGTGCAGGAGGCAGGGCGCAATGAATTCGACATGTGGGCTGAGATCACCGCGCGCATGTTCGAGGTTGTCGGACATACCGTGCCCGTCGTGGGCGAGCTGGTCACAGGAGAGCGCACCTGCACAGTTGCCTATCCGAACGGCCCACACCACCGCATCACACAGCCGGGCGATGCAGCGCTGATGGATATCAGCCAGCGCATTGACGGGTACTGGTCCGACTGCACCAACACGCACGTGATTGGCAGGGTGCCGCCGACCGCGGCACAGCGACGCTACGCCAGAGCCGCGCAGGATGCGTGTGAAGCCGCGATGGCTGCGTTGCGCCCTGGCGCGCGTGCCAGCGACGCCTGGACAGCCGCAGAGCGCGCCTTCCAGTCCCATGGCCTGGAACCCGCCCACTACGCCGGCCATCAGATCGGCGTGACCGTCAACGAAGCGCCCCGGCTGGTCGCCTACGACGAAACGGTGATTGAAGTGGGCATGGTGTTCAGCGTGGAACCAGGGGTCTACCAAGGAGCGCAGGGCAATTTCGGGGCGCGGGCCGAGAAGATGGTGCTCGTGACAGCCAGCGGCCCTGAGATCCTGTCAGATTTCGAGTGGGGAGTCCGGTAATGGCAGCAAATCTCTTTGATCTGAGCGGAAAGAACGCTGTCGTCACGGGATCTGGCGCCAATGGCGGCATTGGACACGCAATTGCGTTGGGCCTTGCACGCCACGGGGCCGATCTCTTTCTATCCGACATCGACGAAGCAGGGGCCATTGCCACAACGCAAGAAGTCCGGCAGTTGGGACGCCGTGCCGAAATGGCCGTATGCGACATCAGCATCCTGGAGCAGGTCGAGGCGTTATTCCGTGCCGTCGATCAGCATTTCGGGCGCATCGACATCCTGGTGAATGTGCCCTATGCCTTTCCCAGTCGCGTGCATCCGGACGAACTCACCTTGGAGGCATGGCACAAGACGTTGGCCGTCAGTCTCACCGGCTATTTTCTCTGCGCACAGCAGGCGCTGCGCCGCATGCTGGCCCAGGGCCACGGCGGATCCATTGTGAACATCGGGTCGATCGCGGGTGTGTCTGCGCTGGGACGTGGGAACTTCCCCTACAGCGTAGCCAAGGGAGGCGTGAGCCAGATGACGAGAGAACTGGCAGTTGAGTACGCCGGCCAAGGAATCCGGGTCAACGCAATCCTGCCGGCCCAAGTGCTGACGCCCACGTTCAAACAGGGCCTGCTCGACAATCCACAGTTCGGTGAAAAACTACAGCAGCGTCTCCTGACCGGCATTCCGATCAACCGCCTGCTGGAGCCCGAAGATTTCGTCGGCCCAGCCGTCTTCCTTTGCTCTGCCGCAGCTGCCGTCGTCACGGGTGTCCTCCTGCCTGTGGATGGTGGAAACCTGGCGCTCAATGCAGGCGGCAGCCATATCTGGCCTGTAGATTGAGGGGATCTTCATGAGTCTTGAACTTTTTTCGCTGGCGGGCAAGAACGTGCTGGTGACCGGTGGGAACAGCGGACTGGGGCGAGCCATGGCGCTGGGATTTCAAGCTGCGGGTGCAAGGGTCGCCGTAACGGGCCGCAATCCAGCAAAGAACGCAGCGGTGGCCACCGAACTCGGCGCCGAGGCGCTCGTGGTGCCGCTCGACGTACGCGACGAAGAGGCAGTGCAGGCCGCGGTTGCGCAGGTCGTCGGCCGGTTCGGTGAACTGCATGTCCTGGTCAACAACGCCGGCAATGTGACGATCGGCAGCGCGCTCTCCTTGGAGCGGGACAGTTGGGATTCCGTGCTCCAGACCCATCTGACCGGCGCCTATCTCTGTGCCCGTGCGGCTGCCAATCGAATGGTGGCGCAGGGCAAGGGCGGCAAGATCATCAACATCGGCTCTATGTACTCGCTGTTCGGCCCGCCCAACATTCTCCACTATGCCACCGCCAAAACGGGCATGCTGGGCCTGACCCGCGGGCTGGCTGTCGAACTGGCCGCCCACCAGATTCAGGTCAACGCGATTCTGCCCGGCTGGGTCGAGACCGATCTGAATCGCGAGCGCATGCGGTCGGCGCTGGGCGATCACGTACGGCGTAAGACGCCGGCACGCCGCCTGGGTCTGCCCGAAGATCTGGTCGGTGCGGCGATCTTCCTGGCCTCCTCTGCGTCGGATTTTGTTACGGGCGCGGTGCTCCCGGTCGACGGCGGCTACTCGGTCGCCGATCGCTTCTGGGATGGCCCCTGAGGGGCAACTTCGTTGGGGCGCCCAACGGAAAGCGGGAGCCACGGGGCCTCCTGAAACCCTCTTGACAAATCGCTCGAGTTAGTATACTGTATACAAGCCTCATAAGAAGAAAATACAGACAGTCGAAGTACAGGGCGCATCTGCTGGACATGTTCGCTGTAGTCGGTGGCTACATCGATCTCTCTTCAATGGCTGATCCAGGGCGCCCCACGAACCACTGTAGCAGAGAAATTCCAGCCAGGCTGGAGAGGGAGGGGAAGGGGACGAAAGAGCGTGCAATAGGTTGTAGGCAGAGCGTCCGTACCGCTCCGGTGTACGGAATAGCTCGCTCCAAATCGCCGAACCGGAATACGCTAGGGACGAAGAGGACACAGGAGGTCCATCATGATGTCGAACAAACCCAACTTGACCAGCCGGCGCGAGTTCCTCAAAGCAGCAGCCGTTGTGGGTGCTGGTGCAGCATTGGCTGCATGCGCACCGGCGGTTGCTCCAGGCGGTGCACCCGCCGGTGCTGCTGCACCAGCGGTCAACACCGGTGCCAAGCAGACCGTTCGCTACCTTTCCTGGTGGTTCCAGGAAGGGAATCGTGGCGCTACCTGGAACGACTTCATCAAGGAGTTCAACGAATCCCAGAATGAAATCGAAGTTGTGGCCGAAAATATCCCCTTCGACCAGTACACTACCAAGACGATTGTCGGTGCGCAGTCTGGCGAGTTGGACGGCGACATCGTCATGGCAACGCCGGAATTGGCGCCACGCCTGATCCGCTCCGGCCTGCTGGCCCCGCTCGACGACGTGCTCACGCGCAACAATATCACTGACCTCAGCTCGGCGCACGATGCCATGCGCAAGGATGGCCACATCTACGGGCTCGACATGGTCACTGTGGCCTTCGGCCTGCTGTACAACAAGCTACGCTACGAAGAAGCCGGCGTTGCGCCAGCGTCGACGCCTGAAGAGTGGGTCGAGATCAGCGAAGCGCTCACCAACCGCGACGAACAGAAGTACGGCTACTTCATGAGCCATTTGGTCAGCGAGCCCTCGGATTTCTGGTTCCAGCTCGAAGTCTGGTGCATGCCCTACGATGGCAAGTGGGCCGAAGGCACGACACCGATGCTCACCTCGGAGCCGATCCTCAAAGGCCTCTCGCTCTTCAAGCAGATGTACGATGTGGCCATGCCGCAGGGCACCGACACTGCGACCGGCTGGCGACTCTTTGGCACAGGCTCGGTGGCGCAGGCGTTTCACGTCTCTGCCGCAGTCGGCAGCCTCGAACCAGACTTCCCAGAACTCTATGCCAACCTGGCCAGCGCGCCCGTCCCCTGGCAGAGCAACAAGTCGATCGCCCGCATTCACCCGATGATGGTCAACGCGGCCTCGCCGGTCAAGGATGCGGCCATCGAGTTCGTCTCGTACATGTACCAGCCAGACAACTACCGGCGCATGGTCGAAGGCTGCCAGGACGTGATCTTCGCACAGCCGTCGGTTGCTCGCCAGGAGTATCTGGACAATCTGCCGTGGCTCAAGCCCGGATTTGAAGGCGTCGACTACGTGACGCCGTTCGACATCGTGGGCGATTTCGTCTATAACTTCAATGAGTTTGGTCAGATCGTGATCACCAACTTCGGCGACGTTCTGAACGGCGTGAAATCGGTGGAAGAAGCGATGGCGACTGCCCAGACACAGGCAGAAGCGTTGGCCGAGCGCATCTCCTGACAGGCGCGCGCAGCGAGGGGACTGCCTTCCATCGGGTAGGCAGACCCTTCACTGTGCTCAGGGCGGCAATCGGGGTGTGATCCTGCCCGATCCTGTGCCGTCGGAGGCGCAGACAACTGAGGCTGACATTCGGCAACTTTCTACACAATCGGCCGTACTGACGGTGTCGACAATCAACCAGGAGGCCACTCGGGCTCCATGAACTACTCAGCAAATGCCAGCGGCATGCCAGCAAAAATCCCCAGCCGCACGCGCCCTCGCCGCCACCTGCTGCCCTACCTATTGGCGCTCCCTATCCTTCTGTACGAGGGGATTCTGATCGTCTACCCGATTGCACGGGGAGTGCTCGGCAGCTTTCAGAGCATCGAGCTCGCCTCCAACATCCCTCCAGAGTGGGTCGGGCTGAAAAATTATCAGCGCATGTTCAGCGACCCCGAGTTCTGGAAGGTGATGCAGACCACCCTGCTCTTCACGGCGTTGGTCATTGTGGTGGCGATCGGCACCGGTCTCCTGACCGCGCTGATCTTCAATCGTCCCTTCCGCTTTCGACCGGCAGCCCGTGGAATGATGATGATGCCCTGGGCCATGCCCGAAGTGCCGGTCGTCATGATCTTCATCTGGATCCTCAATCCCCAGTTCGGGGTCATCAACATCTTTGCACGCATGCTCCCGGGCGTCCATCAAAATCCGCAGTGGCTGCTGGACCCCACCCTGGCCATGGTGTGGATGGTGCTGATCGCCTCGTGGAAGGCATTCCCCTTCTACAGCCTGGTGATCCTGGCGGCTCTGCAGGCGATCCCAGACGAGATCTATGAGGCCGCCAAAGTGGATGGCGCCAACTGGCTGCAGCTGTTCAGGCACATCACCGTTCCAGGCATCGGCACGACCCTGGAGCTGCTGGTCGTGCTGGCCTGCATCTTCTCCTTCAAGCAGTTCACCATCATCTACCTGATGACCGGCGGCGGCCCTTCTGGCGCCACCGAGACGATCGTCATTCGCATCTACAACACAGCCTTTCGCTTCTACGACTACTCGTACGCTACGGCGCTGGGCGTGGCGGGATTCGTCGTCTCGCTGGTCATTGCATTTTTCTTTGTGATTCTGCAGGCCCGTCGGGCCCAAGAGACTGCATGATATGAGCACAACCGAGATGGGCATGGCACCGGGACACCGACAGCACAACCTGCGCAAGACACTCGGCAGGATCGCGGTCTATGTCGCCGTGATAGCGGTGGCGGCGATCACGTTCTTCCCTATCTACTGGATGATCGTGTGCACCCTACAGCCCAACGAGTACACCCTGCACTTTCCACCCTCCCTCTTCCCACAGGCAATCACCTTCGACCAGTTTGTGCAGATCTTTGCCAGCCACCCGTTGGGGGTCTGGCTGCGCAATTCGTTTGTCATTGCTCTCTTGACCATGCTGATCTGCATGATCTTCTCCGTCATGGGCGCCTACACGCTTTCGAACTTGCGTTGGAAGGGGCGCAACCTGTTTGGCCTCTTCCTGCTGGTCACCCAGATGCTGCCCGAGATGCTGGTGCTGATCCCAATCTACAGCATCTACCGCAACCTGGCCCTGCTCAACAACCTGAGCAGCCTGGCCGTGATCGATGCGGCCTTCATCCTACCGATCTGCATCTGGATCCTGAAAGGGGTCTTTGACACCGTCCCCTCCGAAATCCTGGATGCGGCCCTCGTGGATGGCTGCACCGAGTTGAGTGTCATTTGGCGCATCGTGCTGCCCTTGACCGTGCCGGGGCTGGTCGCAGTGGCGGTTGTCGCCTTTTTCTTCGCCTGGAACGAGTACCTCTATGCCAGCATCTTGCTGGGCAAGGCAGAACTGATGCCGGCCTCGGTAGGTCTTTCGACCTTGAAAGAGATCGGCCGCACGCCGATCGAGCAGTACATGGCGGCTGGGCTGATCTTCTCTATCCTGCCCATCCTCTTCTACCTGATCATGCAGCGCTATATCGTGTCGGGGTTGACCGCCGGCGCAGTCAAGGGCTGAGGCGCAGCCACCTTTTCTCCACAGCGGAAGAGACGATCATGACGATGAAGATCACACGTCTGGAAACGATCTGGCTCGACGAGCAGCCCAATACCACCTGGGTGCGCGTCCACACCGACGACGGGCTGATCGGCCTGGGGGAGACCTTCTACGTGCCACGCGCTATCAGCGCCATGGTGCACGATGTGTTCGCCAACCTCCTGCTGGGGCGCAGCGCGTTCGACATCGAGAGCCACTGGCAGAACATGTTCTACACAGTGAACTTCTTCGGCTACGGCGGCAGCGAAACCCGCGCCATCAGCGCCGTGGATGTGGCGCTCTGGGACCTGCTCGGCCAATACACAGGACAGCCCATTTACAATCTGCTCGGCGGGCGCTGCCGTGAATCCATCTGGGTGTACAACACCTGTGTCGGCCACGGCCGGCATCAGGATTACAAACGCTGGGCGGATGGGCACAGCGGCGAGCTGGCGGCTGAGCTGCTCAGCCAGGGCGTCAAAGCCATGAAGATATGGCCCTTCGACCAGTTCGGTGTGCCGCTGGGTGGCCCCGTAGGCCAGCGCGCCGGGGCCGGAGCCGTGGGGCCGGTCGGCTACCATCTCAAGCGCGACGACCTGAAAAAAGGCGTCTCCTATGTCGAGGATATCCGCAGGCATGTGGGCGACAAGATGGAGATTTGCATAGAAGGCCACGCGCGCTGGGACCTGACCGAATCGATCAAGATTGCCCGCGCACTCGAACCGTACGACGTGATGTGGCTGGAAGAGATCATGCCGCCCGACAATGTGGAATCCTATGCCCGGCTCAAGCACGAGACCCGCATCCCGCTCTGCGTGAGCGAGCGGCTGATCTCCAAGTTCAGCTTCCGGGAAGTGATCGAAAAGAATGCCGCCGACATCATCATGCCCGATATGGCGTGGTGTGGCGGGATCAGCGAGACGCGCAAGATCTGTCATATGGCGGAGACGTACCTGCTGCCGATCACCAGCCACGACTGCATCGGGCCGGTCGCACTGTGGTCCGCGGCGCATCTGATGCTGCACATTCCCAATGCCATGATCGTCGAGAGTGTGCGCGCCTACTATGACGGCTGGTACAACGAGGTGATGACCGCCCCCGTTCCGATTCGCGACGGCATGATCGCCCTGGGCGAACAGCCGGGGCTTGGCGTGGCCCTGCGCGAAGAGGTGCTGGCACGGCCCGATGCCCACATGGAATATTCGGACGAGCATCATCGCATCGACATGTCCAAAGGGTAGGAGGAGACGACCGTGCCAAAACTTGCAGAGACAGTAGCATCCACCCCTGTGCGGCCGGGCAGCGTGATGGCCTGGTGGTTGAGCGGCACCGGGTTTGTCCTCAAAACACCCGCCGGCACCCAGCTCTACATCGATCCCTACTTCAGCGACTGTGTAGCGCGGATCTTCGGCATCGAACGCGCAGCGCCGCCGCCGATCCCGGTGGCAGACGCGCGGCCCGATCTGGTCATTGCCACACACTGGCACGAAGATCATCTGGATCCTGAAGGCTTGCCTCTCTTGGCCAGGCAGCATCCTGCGGCACGGTTCCTGTGTCCGCCGAGTTGCCGTTCCCGCTTGCTGGGCTGGGGTGTCCCGGGCGAGCGGATCACGGCGCTGGCGACGGGCGAAACACATTCGTTGCGCGACGTGCGGATCACAGCCGTGCCAGCGCGCCATCTGGCTGGACTGCCTGGCTGGGAGACGCCCGACGCCATCGGTCTGTTGATCGAGGCTGAGGGGGTGCGCATCTACCATACGGGCGACACCGAGTACGATCTGCGCCTGCGGGCGCTCGCCTACGACCCCGCCCGTCCAATCGACGTCATGATGGCCGTGATCAATGGATCCGGCGGCAATATGAACGCCCACGAAGCCGCCTTGCTCGCCTGGCAGCTTCGCCCGCGCATCGTCATCCCCATGCATCACATCCTGTGGAAGAATCCTGCGCCCGACCCGCAGGCCACCCTCGATCCCAACCTTTTGGTGGCCACGTATCAGCGGCTCGGCGGCGATGGCGTAGTCAGGCTCCTGGACGTCGGCGAGGGGATCGAGCTGCGCCAGGCGTGAGCCGCTCTCCCCGGGACGCAGCGCGGGCTCTTGCCGCCGGCGCAGACGACAGGGCGAGGCGTGCGCTCGACTACAGAGCCGGAATCTCGCTCAAACCGATCGCAAGGTGCCACTCGACCGTCCCTCCGCCCTGCACCGTGCTGTGTTGCCTGTGCAGGCGCGCCACATCCAGCCGATCCAGCATCCCGCTCGCCGGCTCCAGGAAGATGTTGTACAGATTCTGCCAGCCCCCTTCGTTGGGCAGCACACCCAGGTAAGGCACCTGTTCCACTGGAAACTCCAGCCGCAGGCTCAGCTTGCTCTGCGGATAGGTGAGTTCGCACCAACCGGCCGGCAGCTTGCCTTTGATGTAATACTTCTCGGCGTCCTGCGTGCTCTTGGGGCCGATCCGCCGGAGATCGCGCGGGGAGCCGTCAGCCAGCGTCGCCACGGGCCAGGCGTGCTCGTCGCCGTACCCGCCCAGCCGTCCAGAAACGCTGAATGCCGTTACGATCTGCTCGATCCCCTGCGGCAGGCGCAGCTCAGCGCCCTCCTCCAACGTGAACATCGGATGGGCAGCCCAGATGAAATCGAACGGGTAGGGAGATAGATTGGTGAGCCGGTACGCGGTATGCAATGTCGCTACCTGCGTGAACGAAATCCACTTTTCCAGGCGATACGGGAAGCGGACTCCATGGGTGATCAGGTGCAACCGATCCTGTTGCAGCGCAGCGGACCAGGGAATACTCCAAACCTCACCATGGTCCGGGATCGGCGTCCCCTGCCAGGGATACCGATCGTAGTAGCAGCGATCAATGGTAGGAAACATGTCGTCGAGTCCAGAGCACTCGCCTTGGTCTACATAGTCGCCGTCGTACGGCGCGATCCGATAGCGGTCGCCTGGGCGCTGTACCAGTACCTCCAAGGCCAGCGGCCTGTATCGCAACGAGCAGAGCTTGCCGCCGACGTGAGGCAGATATTGCGCACACACCAACGATGTCTCGATTGTCAGTGCCGGCTGATCCTTGTAGCGTGATTCGTAGATCTGAACGGTCATCGTATCTCCTTGAGCCTCTTGCCCATGCTGATTGTGGCCGTCGCAGGCCGGATGCATTGCCCCCGTTGCGCCGGACAGA
>CAIRNL010000843.1 GCA_903879975.1 uncultured Chloroflexota bacterium
AATCCGTCCCTTCATCCGCTGTGGTCAGTTCATTAATACTACAGCGGATTTGGACGGGGACGGATGCTGAGCTGCGCTCGGATATGCTTGGCGTTTATATCTGTCCTTCATCCGCTGTGGTCCTACGCCGCCATCCCCCAAATCGCCTCGCCAAACTGAGCCAGTACCTCCACCAACTGCCCATCAAAAATCCGGTTCAGCCGCTCGAATCCCCCGCCCTCGCGGCGGAAGATCTGATCCGGCGCGTCGAGCGCTTCGCGGTCCACTACCAGATTGGCCTTCGTCTGCGCGGCGATGCGTTGCAGCCACTGGCGGATATGGCCGAGAATGTGCGCGGCGATCGCCTGGTTCGTCGTCTTGCGTCAGGCTGTCTCCAGGCTTTTCTCCGAAAAGCCATTGCGGTTGAGCGCCAGTGACAGCTCGCGCAGATTCTTGCGCGTCAGGTCGCTGGGTCGCGTCAAGACCAGCGTCAGCGCCGGCAGGGTGGCACGATGTGTGTCGAGAAAATCAGCAAACGAGCGCAGATAGTCCTCGTAGCTGCGAAAGGCCAGCTCGGCGTCGGAGAGATCGCGGTCGAGCAGATGGCTGCGGTGGCACTCGTCCACCACGATGCAGTCATATTGATCCACGGGCGGTGGCGTCTCGCCCTCGTGCGTATAGAGCACGCGCTGCACCATGCCCTGCACCGTGGCAATGTGCACGGCCGCCTCCGTGTCGGGTGCCTGGTCGTCCAGCTCCTTGATGCCGAAGATGTCGGCAAAGGTCTGCAAGTTCTCCATGCGCGTATCTTTGAATGCGTTGGCGGCCTGTTCGCCCAGCGCCGACCGGTCGACCAGGAAGAGCACGCGGCGGAAGCGTTGCGCCTTGAGCAGCCGGTAGATGAGGGCGGTGCTGACCTTGGTCTTGCGCGTGCCCGGTGCCATGGCCATCAGCAACAGCCGCTGTCCGCGTCCAATGGCGGCCTCGATGGTGCGAATGGCCTCTTCCTGGTAGGGGCGCAGCGCAAAATCGAAGGTAAGCGGCGTCGCTTCGAGCTGGGTCGCGGCCTGTGCTGCGTCCTGCTTGAGCAGCCCCGCCAGCCCTTCGGGCGTGTACCAGCCATCCAGCGCTCGGCTCAGATTGTCGGGCCGGCGCAGGTCGCAGAACCACACCCCGCTGCGCGTCTCCAACTGGCGCAGATAGGGCCGGCCACTGGCGGAGAAGGCGAAGGGCAGCCGGTATTTGTTCCACGGCTCGCCCGGCGACTCGGCGTTGGCCCATGCGTTGAAGCTGCGGCTGTGCCGCTTGGCCTGCTGCAACGCCGCCGGCACATCGACATTCTTGCGCTTGGCCTCCACCACGGCTAGCGGCGTCAGCCCGGCAAAGAGCACATAGTCAGCCGGCCCGCCCAGCGTCGGCCACTCGGCAGTCGCCAGGTTTCTGTCTTTTTCCGGGCGTGCGCCCATGGCGTAGCGCAGCGTGGTGGAGTCGGCCTGCCAGCCGGCTTGGCGCAACTGCTCGTCCACCAGCTTGCGCGTCTCTGCCTCGTCGAGCACCACCTGCTCGGCCGTCTTGCTCGCCGCCGCCATATAGGCCGCTACCTCGGCCGGGCGCCGGCCTGTGCTGCCGGCCTGCTCGGCGGCCAGCCGCTCCTGCAACGCCAGCTTGGCTGTCTCCGTCTCGACGGCCATCTGCTCCCAGAAGGCCTGTTCATTGCGCGCTGTCTCCAGTTCCAACTCGACTGCGGCCAGCTGCTGCACCGTCTCACCGTAGGTCGTCTTGTACGAGGTCAGCGCCTGCGCCAGTCGTCTAGTTCGCCGCGCAGTTCCTCGCTTTCGTCGATGGGCGCCAGGGGCGGGATAAAGGGGCTGGAGCGATAGGCGGGATCGGCAAAGGTGCGGTGAAACCACAGCCCAAGCTGCCAGCTCACCTTGAGCATGGCGAGTGTGGTGCGGTGGTCGCCGTTCAGCTCGTGGCTGGCCGCATTGCCGGCGCGGCGCACTTCATTGTGAACAACTGGCCGATCTTGCGCGGGATCAGCCCCTGCCCTTGCAAGCGGCGCAGCAGGTCAAACTGGGCCTCTTCTGCCGACGCGTACTCGCCCACGTGCGACGCGACCCACTGCGCCAGCAGCTCGCCATACTGGCGCAGCTTGAGCAGGCACGTATTCGGATCGTCTGGGAAATAGCGCTCGGCCAGCATGCCCAGCCGGACCAACTGTGCGTCATATTGTTCCAGAAAAACGAAATTCGTAGGGGGCAACGCATGCACTGCCATCAGGGAGACTCACACTTCTGCTAATGAGGGTGAAAATTCCAGAACAACAATCGACCTGGAATGGAACAGGTATTGTAGTTTACCACTTTTTTTGGATCTCGATGATCGTTTCTGCGCGCCGCAACTGCTCCTGCATCTCCTCATTCTCTCGTTGCGGCCGCTCCAGTTCCACTTGTTGCGGATCGACTTTCGGCTCGCGTTCCATGGCTGCATCATCATACCTGTCGTTGGACACTATTTCCCCCGTAAACTCCGGAGCTTTTCTGTTTTGGCTATTACAGACACAGTAGGGGAGTGATTTGGCAAATCGCTGTACATGGGAGGAAGGGGAGCGATTTGGCAATCGCTGTACATGGGGAGGGGGAGGGGGATTGGCGACCGGCTATATCTCACATCTACAGTAAAGGTATGGAAACCAGGATTTTGTGGGTTCGCTCTCTCGTCAGCGGCGGTGGCTGAAAATCTTGCTTTCTACATCTTATCGCTTTGGTGTGGTCGAACGATCTGGCGGCGGCGTCAAACCAAGAGAAAGTGAGGGGAAAGAGACCTGAAAGCGTTTGATCCTGTATTGAGCTTTGGCCGCGAGCCTTATTGAGGCGAGAAGGGTAATTTCAAGTTTCCGCTCGATCAGCCAATGCCGTACGATCTGATCGCTCGCGTTGCTGCGGCGCTGGCCGAACAGGCTGCACAATCAGGTGCCGGGAGACGTTGGGATGTACAAATACACAAGCAGCACCGGCGTTGGGCGTCTGATCGGGATTGGCAGAACAGTTTCGACTGCTGCCCTGTGCTATACAGGCAAAAATGCGCGGTGTGGGTATTCCATCCAGCGGCGCGCAACCAAGTTACAAGGCGCGAGAAGGAGGTCCGCATGGGAATCGCTGCAGATATAGCGATTATCGTCGTTGCTGCGTTACTGGGTGGTATGCTCGCCCAGCTACTGCGCCAACCGCTGATTGTGGGCTATATTCTGGCGGGTGTCGTCGTGGGTCCCTACACAGCGGGCATCACGGTAGGTAGCCGCGAGGAGATCGCGCTGCTGGCCGAGATTGGCGTAGCGCTGCTGTTGTTCACGCTGGGCATTGAGTTTTCGCTCAAGGACCTGCGCCCGGTGCGGCGTGTCGCTCTCTTCGGCACGCCGATCCAAGTGTTCCTGGGTATCGGGCTAGGCTATGCTATTGGGCAGATGTTGGGGCTGGACTGGCTCGCATCGCTCTGGTTTGGTGTGGCGCTAGGTCCGTCCAACACCATGATCGTGCTCAAGACATTGGGCAGCCGCGGCCTGCTCGGCACCCTTTCCAGCCGGGTAATGATCGGCCTGTTGATCGTACAGGACCTGTGTGTCATGGCGATCATGCTCGTGTTGCCCTACCTGGGCGGAACAAGCTTTGACGGGTGGTCGCTGCTCTTCGCCATCGTGCGGGCAGCGATCTTCCTGGGCGTGATGTTGCTCATCGGCACACGCGTCATTCCGTGGCTCATGCGCCGCATTGCACGCTGGGAGTCGCGCGAGCTCTTTCTGATCACAGTCACGGCACTGGGGCTGGGCATCGGCTATGCAGCATGGCTGGCCGGGCTCTCTTTTGCACTGGGTGCGTTCCTGGCTGGGCTGGTCATCAGCGAATCGGACTACAGCTACCAGGCGATGGGCGAAGTCATGCCGCTGCGCGACCTCTTCGCCATGATTTTCTTCGTCTCGGTCGGCATGTTGCTCGACCCGGCATTTCTGGTCGCCAATGCAGGCACGGTGCTATGGGTCGTGGCGCTCGTGGCGATAGGCAAGGCCTTCATCTTTGGCAGCATCACACGGGCGTTTGGCTATCGCAACGTCATCCCGCTGGCTTCGGCACTGGCACTCTTTCAGATGGGTGAGTTCTCTTTCGTGCTGGCACGCCAGGGACTGACGAGCGGGGTATTCACTGCCGACGCCTATTCACTCATCCTGACCGTTGCGCTGGTCACAATTCTGCTGACACCGCCAGCTTTCCAGTTGACACAGCCGCTCTATCGCGTACAGCGCTGGCTTTTCCGGTCAGCGCCGCTGCACACTTTCGACGTGCCAAAGGATGGACTGGAAAATCATGTCGTAGTCGTCGGCGCCGGGCGTGTGGGACAATTCGTCGCCGCCATGCTCCACCGCCTGCACGTGCCAGTCGTTGCCATCGAGTTGAACCAGCAGCGTGTCGACGAATGTAAGAAGCAGGGCATTCCCGTTCTCTATGGCGATGCGGCGCACCCCGTCGTACTCATGGCTGCGGCAGTCGAACGCGCGCATCTTGCGTTGGTGACGACACCAACGCTCAAAACGACGCAGATGGTCGCCCAGCAGATCCGCACACTCAACCCAGATCTACATATCGTAGCCCGTGCCGAGGCCACCGAACAGTTGGCCGTGCTACACGATCTGGGTGTCTACGAGATCGTGCAGCCAGAATTCGAGGCTGGGCTAGAGATTGCACGGCAGGCGCTGCTGCACCTGGACCTGCCCGCAATGGAAGTTCAACGCTACACCGACACCGTACGCCAGGAGCTCTATGCACCGATCTATCAGATGCATGCCGAGTACAAGAATGTGCACGCGCTGGAACACGCGCGGCGCCTGCTGGAATTCACGTGGGTCACACTGCCGGACGGCACTCCGCTGGCCGGTTGTACGCTGGACGAGACACAAATCCGCAGCCAGACTGGCGCAACCGTCGTCGCTATCATGCGGTGTAACAGGCTGATCATCAACCCTGACAGCACGGAACAGTTACAGGCTGGAGACGTGCTGGCCGTGCTAGGCAATCGCAGCGAACTGGAACGTTTTACCCGTATCGCCCAGCCCGAAGCGACGTCCAGGTGAGCACAGCCTGCCCATGAATCTGCCTGAGGGGCTGACTGAAAAGTCACGGCTGCCGGTCAAATGATGGTGTCAGTTGTGGGTGCAGCCTGAGGCCTGCCTGACGGTCGGGGTTCGGCTTGAGGCCTGCTTGAGGCCTCCCTGACGGTCGGGGTTCGGCTTGAGGCCTGCTTGAGGCCTCCCTGACGGTCGGGGTTCGGCTTGAGGCCTGCTTGAGGCCTCCCTGACGGTCGGGG
>CAIRNL010000844.1 GCA_903879975.1 uncultured Chloroflexota bacterium
GCGTTCGTATCAAGGCGCCGTGAATGTCTCGAGGTGCGCCTAGCCGAGAAGCAAGGAAACGCAACTATGTTGAATCACCTGAAACTGACCCATGTCGGTCCGGCGTCAAGCATGGAACTTGCCTTTGCGCCGCGGCTCAATCTGATTACGGGTGATAATGGCCTCGGCAAGAGTTTTCTGCTCGACATTGCCTGGTGGGCGTTGACGCGCCGCTGGCCGGCGGAGGTCAACAAACACCTGACCGCCGGGCTGATGGCGCAGCCACAACCACAGTCCACCGGGAAGGCAGCCATTGCCTTCTCCTTCAGCGCCAAAAGCAAGCCGACAGAGGAATATCAGAGCACCTTCGATCGCCAGGCCCAGGCATGGACCGGGCGCGCCGGGCGCCCGGCAAACCCAGGGCTTGTTCTTTATGCGCAGGTCGATGGCAGCTTCGCCGTCTGGGATCCGGCGCGCAACTACTGGCGCAAGAAGGGCAACATCGATGTGCAGGATCGCCCGCCTGCCTACGTCTTCACGGCAAAAGAAGTTTGGGACGGGCTGCGCGACGAGGAGCGCGGGCTGCTGTGCAACGGTCTGATCGCCGACTGGGCCGGCTGGCAAAAAGAAAAGGGAGCGGCCTACACGAGCCTGTGCGCCGTGCTCCGTGCGCTTGCCCCCGCGGACACAGAAGCGATCGATCCCGGCGAGTTGACCCGGATCAGTCTCGACGATCCCAGGGACATGCCCACGCTGCGGATGCCCTATGGACAGAGCGTGCCTGTCGTCCATGCGTCGGCGGGTATGCGCCGGATCATTGCGCTGGCCTATCTCTTGGTCTGGAGTTGGGAAGAGCATCTCAAGGCCAGCCGCCTGCTCGGCCAGTCACCTACGTCGCAGGTCATCTTTTTGATCGACGAGATCGAGGCGCATCTTCATCCCCGCTGGCAACGCAAGATCGTCGGCGCGTTGCTGGATGTGATGAAGGCACTCGCTGCCACTGCAAGCGTCCAGGTGATTGCAGCCACGCATTCCCCCCTGGTGATGGCCTCTGTCGAAACATTCTTCGATGCGGCGCAAGACGCATGGTTCGACCTGGATTTTGTGCACGAGCCCACTGGCGAACGCGTGGTGCTGCAACAGCGTGACTTCGTCCGGCATGGTGACGTCTGCAACTGGCTGACCAGCGAGGCATTTGACTTGTCAAGTGCTCGTTCAGTCGAAGCTGAGGATCTGCTGGAAGAAGCTGCTCGCTTGTTGGATGATCCGAACGTGACCGCCAAGGCGGTCGAGAAAATGCACCAACGGTTGATCGCCATGCTCAGCTCACTCGATCCGTTCCTGTTTCGCTGGCGGGCGATCGGCGAGAAGAAAGGGCTGCTGACGTGATTCCCGTCACACCACAGCCTGAGCCAATCGACTTCGATGCCAAAGTCCGCACGCCCGGACTGAAATGGCTACGGGATCACGGCATTGATCCAAGCCTGCCGCCGCCCGAACCGAAAAAGCTACCAACCTACTGGCGCAACGTCCAGATTGATTTGTGGAAAGCTTATGCTGGCGTGTGTGCCTA
>CAIRNL010000845.1 GCA_903879975.1 uncultured Chloroflexota bacterium
ACAACGCGTTCGTAGAAGAGCATTGCCTGGTAAATGAACGGCAGCGTGAAAAGAAGACTATCGAGCCGATCGAGCATGCCACCGTGGCCAGGAAAGATCGTCCCACTATCCTTGACACCGACCTGCCGCTTCATCATGCTGATCGAAAGGTCACCAAAAAAAGCAAGTATACCAGCAGTTACACCCACGAATCCGCCAAAGAGCGGACCCGGCTGCACCGGCAGGGCATAGGCGAGGAATGCGCCTGCCAGCCCTGCACCGATCACCCCACCGATAGTACCTTCCCATGTCTTTTTCGGGCTGAGGCGCGGAAAAATCTTGCGTTTTCCCCAAAAAACACCGATAAAAAATGCAGCCGAGTCATTGGCCCAGGTGACGAGAAAGCCGAAGAGTACGTAGGAAAAGCCATGAGGTAGAAAACGCAGAGAAACGATCTGTCCCAGCGTAATCCCCAAATAGATAGCGACCATGCTTGTCGACAACCAAGTATTGACGGGCTTTTCATGCACAAAGAGGCAGTAGGTCAGGGTGATCAGAAAGCCAGCAACCAGCACTGAACTGGGCGGAAAAGACAGAATCTCGATCAGGCGGATTGTTGGCGCCGTCAACAATCCTGTGACCTCGACTGACGAGCGCTGGACGAGTTCCGGATCCCACCCGGACAGGAAGAGCATGACGGCCCAGGGGATACCGATCCAGCGGGAGGGACTGTAGCCGCCAGCCTCGAGCATGTAGTACATCTCGAGTGCACCGATGACTGTAATTGCCACTCCCAGACTCAACCCCCAGAAACCGCCCAGATAGATGGGAATGACGACGATGGGGATGGCTACCAGGGCAGCAATAATGCGTGTGCGCACGGCGGTGCCTCTTGGGAGTTATGAACCTACTGGAGCCAACGAATAGAGGTTACTGGTCGAGAACACGGCCAAAGCGCCGTTGGCGGTGGCTGAATTCGACGAATGCCTTGTCGAGTTCGATCTCATCGAAGTCCGGCCAGTAGGTCGGCGTCGTGTAATATTCAGCATAGGCCGCCTGCCAGATCAGAAAATTGCTCAAGCGCCACTCGCCACCGGTGCGAACGATCAGGTCGGGGTCGGGCAGGCCACCCGTGTACATATAGCTGCTGAGGAGTTCCTCCGTCAACAATTCGGCCGCAGTTCCGTCCTGAATAATGTGCCGAACAGCGTCCAGAATTTCGGCGCGGCCGCCATAATTGAAGGCCACATTGAGGATGATGCGCTCGTTGTACCGGGTCACCTCCAGCGCATTGACAATCTGTTTCTGGAGATGTTTGTTGATGCCTTCCATGCGCCCACTGTGCAAAATACGGACGCCGTTGCGATCCAGGTCTTTGAGCTGACGCTGGATAGTCAGGCCCAGGAGACGCATGAGGCCACTCACTTCCTCAGGAGGGCGCTGCCAGTTTTCAGTGGAAAAGGCGTAGATGGTGAGTACTTTCACACCGCGTTGGACGCAGTGTTCGAGAATGCGGCGGATATTCTCTACCCCCGCGCGGTGACCTGCCAGGCGTGGCAGGCCGCGAGCCTGCGCCCAACGACCGTTACCATCCATGATAATTCCCAGATGGTGTGGGACAGCCGTAATCTCAGCGGCGAGATCGACGGTACTGAGGGTAGAATCGGTTTGAGTACTCACTGAGAAAGGTCTCCTACAGTGACATCGTTTTGCAGGCAGGCTACCAGCACCAATGAAGGACAGAGGTGCCGGCATTTTCTGCCGCAGAAGTGAGCGCGCTCAACAGGTATGCTGAGGGGTGAACGCTGTCCGGACATCTCAAACCGTCATAATTTCGGCGTCTTTTTCCTTCACAATCTCATCTACCAGTTTGACATGTTTGTCTGTCAACTCCTGAATCTTTTCTTCAGCACGCTTCTTGTCGTCCTCGGAGATCATGCTTTCTTTTTCCAGATCGACAAGGTCCTTATTGGCGTCGCGACGAATATTACGCACGCTCACACGCGCCTCTTCGCCGCGCTTGTTGACGACCTTGGTCAGTTCACGGCGGCGCTCTTCATTGAGGTGAGGAATGATCAGACGAATTGCCTGGCCATCGTTCGATGGGGTCAACCCGAGGTCAGACTTGGCGATCGCCTTTTCAATGGCCTGGATATCGCCGCGCGCGTAGGGTCGGATTAGAATCTGCTGCGCCTCTGGGATCGAGATGGTCGCTAACTGCTGGAGTGGCGTTGGCGTTCCGTAATACTCCACCATCAAGTGTTCGACCAGGGCCGGCGTGGCACGTCCTGTCCGGATCGCCATCAGGTCGTTGCGCAGTGACTCGATGGTCTTATCCATCCGTTCCTTGGCGTCCGCCATGACATCGTTGATCATATGCGTACTCCTTGCTGGGAGATGAATCTTCAGGTCAACCAGAATTTGACCAGATCAATGGGAAGTTAACAGAAATATTGTAACAAATTCCAGCCGATGTGAAAATCAACACCGGCCAGGTTTGCGGTCGAATGGAGAAGGGGGGCACAAGGGGACGTCCGACGTCATACCCAATCAAGAGTGCTGGTGCCCCGGATTGTCGCACGAACTACGCGGTGATGATCGTCCCAACAGGCTTACCCAGTACGACCTGCTCCAAGGCGCCCTCCTGCCATAGGTTGACGATGCAGATCGGCAGATCGTTGTCCATACACATGGCCATAGCCGTACTGTCCATGACACCGACACGCATATTCAGCGCCTCGATATAGGTGAGATGTTCAAAGCGTCTGGCGTCAGGATTCTTCTTGGGATCGCTGTCGTAGACACCGTCGACCTTGGTGGCCTTGATCAGCAGTTCGGCATCGATTTCCATGGCGCGCAACGATGCAGCCGTGTCCGTGGTGAAATAGGGGTTGCCAGTACCAGCACCAAAGATGATCACGCGACCCTTTTCCATGTGACGCACAGCACGGCGCTGGATATACGGTTCCGCCACCGCGCGCACTTCAATGCCGGTCATGACGCGTGTAGGAATCCCCATACGTTCCAGCGCGTCCTGTAACGCCAGTGAATTCATGACCGTCGCCAGCATCCCCATGTGGTCGGCGGTCACACGTTCCATGCCGTGATCCAGGCCGTCCTGCTTGCCGCGCCAGAGATTGCCGCCGCCGATCACGATCGCGACCTGCACGCCCATGTTCACAACGTTGCACACCGTACGCGCCACGAACTCAGCCTGACGTGGGTTGATGCCGAAGCCGCCTTCGCCGGCGAGCGCCTCCCCCCCCAGCTTCAGCAAAACGCGCCGATACTTGATCTCTGCCATATCGCCTCCCGGTCAAATGGCTGTGGACAAAGAAATGCCCAGCCCTGGGCGGGCTGGGCATTGCTGTCTACTCTGCGCCGACTTCAAGGCGGCTGAAGCGCCTGACCTTAATATTCTCCCCAAGCGAGGCAATGCGCTCGGTGAGAAGCGCTTGGATTGTGACGTCGGGGTTCTTGACAAACGCCTGTTCCAGGAGGCAAACTTCACTATACCACTTATCCAACTTGCCCTCGACGATCTTCTCAACGACCTGTGCGGGCTTACCGCTATTGGCCATCTGTTCGGCGTAGACTTCTTTTTCCTTGGCGATGAGTTCAGCAGGCACGTCCGTGCGACTGACGAAGAGCGGACGGGACGCGGTCACATGCATAGCCAGATCGCGCGCGAGTTGCTGGAACTCTTCGGTGCGGGCAACGAAGTCGGTCTCGCAGTTCACCTCGACCAGAGTCGCGATCTTGCTGCCCGGGTGGACATAGGTGCCAATCAGCCCTTCATTTGCCTCACGGCTCGCCTTCTTGGCGGCCGTGGCCAGACCCTTCTTGCGCAGGATTTCGACGGCTGCTTCAAAGTCGCCATTTGTCTCGGTCAGTGCCTTCTTGCAGTCGAGCACGCCGGCATTGGTCGACTCGCGCAACAGTTTCACCATCTCAGCAGTCACTTCAGCCATAGGTTTCATTCCTTTTATGTAAGTCCTGCCGTTGCCCACATGGGTTTTTCCAACGGCGGTAATAGGTCGTTTTGGGGGCTACTCTTCGTCCTCGTCGGCCATCTCCTCGACGACATCCACCTCATCCTCTTCAAAGGACTCAAAGTCCTCTTCGTCGAGGCTCTGGAGCTTGGCCAGGACGCTCGGTCCCAGGTACTGCTCCATATCCGCCAGATCCTGGCGGCTCACCTGGCCAGTCTCGGCCATCTCGACTTCACGGATGCGCATGCCTTCTTCAGCAGCATTAGCGATGGCACCCACGATCAGCTTAATCGAGCGGATCGCGTCGTCATTGGTCGGGATGACATAGTTGATAGGATCGGGATCGGAATTGGTATCGACCATGCCGATAATCGGCACGCGCACCTTGTTAGCCTCACTGACTGCCAATTCTTCGACGTTGGTGTCGACAATGAAGAGCATATCCGGCAAGCTGCGCATGGTCTTGAGGCCACCGATGCGGCGGTTGAGCTTTTCGACTTCACGCTGCAAGCTCAGACGTTCCTTCTTGGGCAGATTGCGGAATTCACCGGCATCCATGCGTCGCTCCAGCTGGAGCAAATATTGGATACGCTGGCGAATGGTGACCCAGTTGGTGAGCGTGCCGCCCAGCCAACGCTGGTTGATGTAAGGCATACCACAACGCAACGCTTCTTGCTCGATGGTGGCCTGCGCCTGACGCTTGGTGCCCACAAACAGCACAGTGCCTCCCTTGGCAACAGCCTTGCGCACGTTTTCGCCAGCTGCATTGAGGGACTGCACAGTCTGCTGCAGGTCGATGATGTGGATGCCGCTGCGTTCCGTAAAAATGTACGGACGCATCTTGGGGTTCCAGCGGCGGGTGCGGTGTCCGAAATGGACGCCAGCCTCCAAGAGTTGTTTCATCGTAACGTTCACAACCACTCTCCTATTGGGTTATGCATCCGCCTCCTTCATCCCGGGGGGTTGACCGCCGGCACAGTCGCCGATGGCACCCAGCCCGCCGGTCGGGAGGCGTGGAAAATTTGCTTGGCGCTGAAGACGCGCCAAGGAAAGAGTTTACCACAAGAGGCGGGTTGTGTTCAAAACCGAACGGGCTAGATTCACAACTCATTTTGGGACGCGCCTGGGCCGTTCAATCTTCTTCGGCCGGTTGGCGATTTATCGTGCTGCGCTCCCTGAAATCGACGAAGCGATAGCCCAGCCCGCGCTCGGTGAACACGTAACGCGGCTCGCCAGGGTCTGGCTCGATCTTCTGGCGCAGATAGGTGATGTAGAGACGTAACAGGTGGTTATCGTTGATGTACTCGTGGCCCCAGACCTTAGTGAGGAGTGTCTCGTGCGGCATGACCCAGCCAGCATTCTGAATCAGGTGATAGAGCAGGCGATACTCGGTAGGGCGCAAGCTCATGCGCTCGCCGTCGACGATGACCTGGCGGCGCTGCATGTCCACCTGGAGATGATCGTCGATGATGACGATCTGGTCTTCGGGGCGTCCCTGCGGCTCGAAACGGCGCAGCACGGCGCGGATACGGCTCGACAGTTCGCGCGGGCTGAAGGGTTTGGTCACGTAATCGTCGGCGCCCAAGTCCAGCCCCTTGATGCGATCGTCCTCGTCGGAGCGCACGGTGAGCATGATGACCGGCACGTCACTGATCGCGCGAATGCGCCGCAACGTCTCAAAGCCATCCATGCCCGGCATCTCCACATCCAGCAGCACCAAGTCCGGTTGGTGGTCGCGCACTTTTTCCAGTGCCTGGTGGCCATTATTGGCTTCAAGCGTGAGATAGCCTTCCAGGTCCAGGTTCATCTTGACGAAGCGAACCATGCGCGGTTCGTCGTCGACGACGAGGATGGTCTTTTTGGGTTGGGTGGTCATGACAGAATCTTCATCGATTTTAGGTGACAACGCAATTGGAAAGCGTACGGTCCTCTAGAGTCTGCTCGCATTCCCAATGTGCAGTTCGGCAGATGGAAACGGTAGCTTACCAGTTATTCAAGCAACTACGAATTATGCGATAATAACGGTATGCATGTACGTTCGTACACCATTATAGCACTTGAGTCTGTGTATCCCGACCTCCGATCGGTACATTGCAGCCCTGATCACGGCAGGCAAAACCAACCAGACCCGCTCTGCAG
>CAIRNL010000846.1 GCA_903879975.1 uncultured Chloroflexota bacterium
CGGTTGACTACGTTGTCGAGAAAGTAACGATCGTGGGAGACGATCAGCAGCGCGCCATCCCATGTGCGCAGCATGCCTTCCAACCACTCGACAGCCTGCACGTCCAGGTGATTGGTCGGTTCGTCAAGGATGAGCAGATCGGGTTTTTCGAGCAGAAGACGAGCCAGCAACGCGCGCGTCTTCTGCCCGCCGCTGAGGATGTCGATCGCCAGGTTCCATTCGCTGCGCGTGAAGCCGAGCCCGTAGAGCACCTGGCTGATGCGCTGCTCATACTCATAGCCGCCAGCGTGCTCGAAGTGTTCCTGCGCCACGCTATAGGTGGCCAGCAGATCATCGTTGTGCGCCTCGGCCATGCGCTGTTCCAGTTCGCGCAGCATGGCTTCCTGCTCGCGCAGGCCGGCGAAAATGGCTAGCATCTCGTCGTAGACGCTGTTATGGCGCCCGGCAAAGGCGTCGACCGCCTCCTGGCGCAGATAGCCGATGCGCATGCCGCGCGACATGGTGACACTGCCTGCGCCGGGCTGCGCCAGCCCCGCCAGCACGCGCAGCAGTGTCGTCTTGCCGATGCCGTTTGGCCCGACAAGGCCGATCTTGCCATCGTTCGGGATCGACGCAGAAATGCCGAGAAAGACATCGTAGTCGCCGAACGAAAAGCCTAGATTGGATATTGTAAGCATTGACATTGCCGTACACTCCGCTTCCGATGGCAGGGCGCCCCTTGCTGGGCGACCGGACATATGCATCCTGCCAGAACCGACAAGGCATTATAGCAGATGGCTGCGGTCAATCGCCGGATTTGCGGCTGGCCCACACGAAGACACCGATGCCGAACGCTGCGACGAGCAGGAGCGCGGTCAATTTGAGCAATCGATCGTCGATGAGCAGGGTGAACGCACCCAGCGCCGCGCAGAAGAGCCAGTAGCCAATGACCAGCGTACGCTCGCCGACTCCCATGTCGAGCAGGCGGAAGTGCAGGTGATCGCGGCCGCCTTGTCCGGGTGACAGGCCGCGCCGCCAGCGCGTGACCATCAGCCAGCCCACTTCCAGCGCCGGCAGGCCGACCACCATCATAACCGCAGCAATGCGCGCCCCGCCGATAATGCCCAGTGCTGCGATAACGAAACCCAGAAAATAGCTGCCGCTGCTGCCCATGAAGATGCGGCGGGCGAAGTTGAAGGGTAGGAAGCCCAGCGCAGTGCCCAATAGCGCCAGCGGCAGCAGTGCAACACTCCACTGCGCGGGCTCGGCCTTGAAAATCATGTGCAATCCCAGCACGGCCGACAACACGACGGTCACGCCTGCAACCAGCCCACTGGCGCCATCGAGGAAGTTGATGGTGTTCATCATGCCCATGAACCAGAAGACGGTGAGCAGGAAGGCGATCCACCACGGAAAACCAGCAGGGCCGAAGAGGAACCCCTCGCCGAACGGGTTGTTCACATGCTTGATGAAGATCAGCCCGGCGAAACCAATGACAGCGGCGCCAAACTGAATCAGATACTGTGGTCCAGATTTGAAGTTGAAGCGGTCATCGAGCAGGCCGAAGGCGACGCAGTAAAACGAGCCGACCAGCAGTGCGGTCAAGCGCCGTTCCTCGTTCGGGTCATTGCGCGCCGGGAACCAGGTGGCGCTCGCCGGCAGCCAGTCGGGCAGGAAGGCGATGAGCAGCACGGTGAAGAAGAAGCCGCTAAAGAGGGCCAGCCCGCCCGTGCGCGCGATGAGCCCCTGGTGCTTGCGGCGGCCGCCTGGCGCATCCACCAGTCCCCAGCGCCGGCCCAGCGCGCCGGCCAGTGGCGTGAGCGCCAGGGTCAGCAGCAGGGCAAAACCGAACGTAGCAGCGAAGATCATTTCAGCTTGCTACTGGCAATCCAGTACAGGGGGGACACGACTGACCCGCACGCGCTGCGCCGCGGCCAACAGATCGGTGTCTACGGTGAAGCGCATCAGAACGAATTCGAGTGTCTGTGCTACGGACGCATCGTGGTCAACATGCGCGGGAAGGCGATGGTCTCGCGCACATGATCGAGTCCACAGACCCAGGCGACCGTACGTTCTACGCCCAGCCCAAAGCCGCTGTGCACCACTGACCCATA
>CAIRNL010000847.1 GCA_903879975.1 uncultured Chloroflexota bacterium
ATCCTCCGGGCGTCGTCCGGCATCCACTATGTCAACCAGGCGGGAGGTCCCATCTGTTTCTGGCTCAGCGCCGAAGGGGCGTTCGTTCCGCTGGCGCCGGGGGGCGACCCCTCGCTCGGCCGCCGTTTGTTCGAGCACTTCCAGAACAGCCGTGCCAAGACGTTTGTGCGCGCCCTGCACGACGCAGATGCCGACGCGATCGATGCCCTGCTGGCTGAGCATGGCCTTGGCTTCGTGGCCGTTCACCGCGCCGGCCTGGGCAAGGTATGGGATGCTTTGGCCTGGCAGCGCTGGGATTGGGAGGAACTCTGCGCTTCGCCCTGGGAGGCATGGGTGCCCGTCCGTGTGAGCGCGCCACCCGATACGCCATGGGCCGGGATCCTGGGCGGGATCGAGGTCGCCGACGCGATTCTGGTCTGGGAGAATTCGAACTGACGGCGAGACAGCGGCTGAGTGGACAGGCCTCTGCCGGGCGGCACCTATCGCCGAAATTGACAATCCGGTTGCCGGCGACGAGAATGATCGGGCCTACACTGCCGGCCGATTTGTTGTCTGGAGAAGCCACGGGTGTCCGTTATGACCGCACCGCTCACACACCGTCTTGCCTGTCGCGACGATCTCGACGCGTTGCGTGTCTTGATGGACGCTGCTATCGGCGAGCTACAAAAGCCCTTTCTCGACGCAGCGCAGATCGCATCGAGCCGCGCCATTATGGGGCTGGACACGCAGCTCATCGACGACGGCACTTACTTTGTGGTGGAAATCGACGGCGATCTGGCGGGCTGTGGGGGGTGGAGCCGCCGCGCCACACTCTACGGCAGCGATCAGACGCCGGGACGTAGCCCTGCGCTGTTGAACCCTGCCACCGATGCGGCGCGCGTGCGCGCGATGTACACTCATCCGCGCTTTGCCCGGCGAGGTGTCGGCCGGTGCATCCTGGCCCTGTGCGAGGATGCGGCGCGCGCGGAGGGCTTCACACGCGTCGAACTGATGGCGACGTGGGCTGGTGAGCCGCTCTATCGCGCCTGCGGCTACACGGCTGGCGAGCGGCTGACCGATGCCCGCGGCGGTGTGGCGGTGCCGCTGCTGCGCATGCACAAAGTGCTGTGAGCCACGGCTCTGGCCCGATGTCCCCTGTTTTATCGATCCTTGCGCCGTGATCGGCGCCGTCCGCTGTGGAGGCATCTGTGAAACTCAAGCAATACCAGGTCGATGCCTTTGCGCAGCGCGTTTTTGAGGGCAATCCGGCTGCCGTCTGCCCGTTGGACGCCTGGCTGCCCGACGCGACGCTGCAAGCGATCGCCCAGGAAAACAATCTGTCGGAAACTGCCTTCTTTGTGCCGGACGGGCCGGGCTTTCATCTGCGCTGGTTCACGCCCGTAGCGGAGGTCGATCTCTGCGGCCATGCCACGCTGGCAACGGCCCACGTCCTGTTTGCCGAGCTGGGCTATGCAGGCCGGGTTATCGAGTTCACCACACGCAGCGGCCGGCTTGCCGTCGAGCAACGCGCCGGTCTGCTGGCTATGGATTTCCCGGCCCAGCCACCCCTCCCCTGTGCGGCGCCTGCCGCGCTGCTCGACGGGCTTGGTGGTACGTCCCCGCGTGCTGTACTGGCGGCGGAAGACTATGTGGTGGTGTTCGAGGAGGAGGCAGTTGTGCGGAGGCTGGCGCCTGATCTGGGGAAGCTGAGCACGCTCGCGCTGCGCGGTGTGTGTGTCACTGCGCCTGCTGATGCAGGTGCGGGGATCGACTTTGTCAGCCGCTTCTTTGCACCTCGCTACGGCATTCCGGAGGACCCTGTGACCGGGTCGGCGCACTGCGAACTTGCCCCCTA